>JBBQVG010000008.1:0-32038 GCA_038211765.1 Minisyncoccia bacterium
GGTTAGCTGTGGCAAGATTAACACCGGCGATCCTTACTCCATGATTCCTATAGGAACCCGCATTAGGATGAATACCATTCATAAGAATGCTGTGAAGTCTTAAGATAAGATTTTCATCGATTTTCTCATTTTTGATGATATGGTCAAAAAGATAGTTCAAAGCTGTTTGGTGGTTTTTTGCTTCAAGCTGTTCAGTAAGGCTTTTATCAGGCAAAGCAACATTATCAAAGATGACTGCTGCTGTGTCGGACTCTGTAAGTGTGCTACCTTCAATGCTATTTGTATGATAAGTCAGCTTCAAAATAAACTGATCACGAATATCAGAGTTTTTAATAATCTCTTGTAGGACATTTTTATGTTCAGAAGACTTTTGTTCAATGAGATGTTTCTTGGCTGCGAGCTGGTCCGCCGGTATCACCTTCTGTCCGGTGACTTCAAGATAGAAATCATCGATGACTACCTGCATCTTTGCTCGAGGAACCGACTTCTCGGTCCACCAACTGTTAAATGTTGCAAAAGACACGCCGAATTTCTCTGCGAGTTTGGTCTGGGTGAACCCCAGTCTTTTTTGAATTATCTCGAGCTTTTGTCGAATAGTCATGGTAATACAGCCTAGATGCTGAATACAACTATATTAGCAAACTTTATAAAGTTACGCAAAATTGAGAAATTTTATAAAGTTACAGTTTTGCTTAGAAATTGGATTATTCAAATAAGCTAATAATTACACTGATCGATACGAACACTCTCTATGACCCCAAGAATTGCGCCAAGATACCATGTTCTTGCAACCAAAAATGGATCGCATCTGTCGGATCTGGTGCCAACTCTCCGAGGAATGCACCGAGCAGGAAAATGCCGACAGTAGTCTTTAGAAACCGCTCTTCTGAAACAAACCATTTTTTGACGTGTTCTATGCGCATGGGAGATGTGTACTGCGTCAGGACATTATATACCTTTCGCAATGATCTTAAAATGCTCCTCCTCCACGGGCATTACACTCAGCCTCATCCCCGGCTTTGCCACCAACATTTTTCTAAGCACTGTATCTTTTTTGATTTCGGTCAAGGTGATAGGTCTGGGTAATTTCTTCACAAACTCAACATCTACGGCGGACCACAAAGGTTCCTTACCTTCTTTTACGTATTTCGTCGCCTTGGGATCGTAGTTTTCGTCTTTTGTGTCGAGAGCAGTTTCGTCGATGTGAGCAGCGCCAATAACTTTGGCTATACCGTAAATCCCTGTTGGGACCTTCGGTGTACCACTTGAATGATGGAATAAAAGAAGATCCCCCACTTTCATTGCTCGCATATGGTTGCGTGCTTGGAAATTGCGCACACCTGACCACGTGGTGCGTTTGTCTTTTTTGAGGTCGTCTATTGAGTAACAATCGCCTTCGGATTTTATGAGCCAGTAGTTCATTGTTCTGAGCTTATTTTAATTAAATAGAACTAAGATTACTGCAGTGAGGTAAATATTCCTTTAACAATTCTTATTCCTGGATAGAGCCGCACGGAAATATTTCCATTATTACTAATCTCTAATGCAAAAGGATTATCGGTATCTGGCTCAGCCAAGAACGAACTCTGTGATACATCCAAGCCCATTTGAGCTATGGTGGATCGTGTGGAGAGCAAACATATAAATTTACCATTTAGAGTAACTTTTTCTTGAGTAAAGAAAATGGCAAATTGCCCCGGCCTCAATTCGTAACCTTTTTCATCCATTTCAAATTCATCAAAGTCTGGATCCATACGCGCATCCAATGACTCAGCACTCTTTAATACTCTGATCCGCGAACCCAAGGTAAACACATAACTACATCCTTTGAGATTCTTTGGGTCGAATGGATCAATGATTATTTCCTTCTCAGAAACCAATCTTTGAATTGATTTAGTGGAAAAGTACATATTACATCTTTTTAGGCACCCGGATCCCCAATACCCACAAACCATTGGTCATGGTGGTCACAAAGGCTTTGGTAAGTGCCACACGATATGGCGCCAACGGTTCGTTCTTGTCAGCAATAATATTGTTGGCGTAATAACTATTGAATGCCCCGGCCAGGTTGATCAGATAGTTGGCAACATGCTGTGGTGTGTATTCATTTCTGGCACGTTCGAGAATATCGGGAAAACGAGTGATGAGTTTTTCCAGGAGTGAGACTCGCTCAGGTAGAACTACTTTTGCATCGGCAGGGGCTTCAATCCCCTCCTGCTTTGCCTTATCCAATACAGAGTTCGCTCGAACAACTGAGTACTGCAGATATGGCCCAGAATCCCCTTCAAAAGAAACCGACGCCGCAGAATCGAAGATGACGTCACCACCAATAGCTTGGCGGAGAATGGTGTACTTGATAGCGCCGATAGCGATGATGTCAGAAATTTCATCGGCTTCTTCTACGCTAAATCCACGACCATTGATCTTTTCGGAAACCATCTCGCGAATGTCCGACAACAGGTCCTCTGCAGTAATAACCTTCCCCGTGCGCGATGACATCTTGCCCGAAGCAAAGCGCATCATGCCGTGGCCAATATGATGTGTTTTTGTGCCTATGTTCTCGTCGATAAGGCTGAGAACTTTTTTTAGAACTTTGAAATAATCATTCTGCTCACTAGCGGTCACGATAACCGACTCATTTGTGGCTGGATATTTTTCAAATTTTGTTATATTTAGACCAAGCTCTTTTGCTTCATAAGTAGGCAACCCTTTGGAACTGATAAAGACTCGTGTATGCAAACCATGATCCTCTCCTTTGAAGACCACCGCTCCCTCACTCTCCACGAAAACACCGCTTGCCAAAAACTTTTTGGTGATCTCTAGGCCAACAGGAGCCATTTCACTTTCGAAGATAGAACCGTCAAATTTCGTACCAAGCCGCGCATACAAAAGTTCAAAATGCTTCAAGCTCCACGCCCTCCCCTTTTCATAGAGTGCATTTACTGTGTCACTACTTTTTTCATAGATAACTTTATTTAAAGCATCGATATCGTCTTTGTTAGTCGCAAGAGCTTCGTAAGCTTGCACCCCTTCTACATACATCTTGCCCAAAAAAGCAGTTTTCTCTTGGATAGCTACTCCGTCAGCGGGAATCTCGGACCGATGTTTCTCCATTGCCCATATGGACTTGGCGATATGGAGTCCTATATCAGATGGGTAACATATGCGTGTGACAGCGGCTCCTTGCGACTGATCTAGTCGTGACAAGGATTCCCCGATAGCGTTGGACATGAGATGACCTATATGGAAGACCTTGAAGGTGTTGGGATCTGTGTATTCGAAAATAGCGTTCCTGCCTTTCTCACCATCCGACCATCCATACTCTGCACCGACTTTTACTATAGAGATAATTTCTTCTGAAAAGAGAGCGTCCTTTACTTTGAAATTAATAAACCCGGGCCCAGCAATACTTACCGACTCGACAGCTGCGGGCATGTCCTTTGTAAACTCTGCAACGATCTTCTCGGCCAAATCTTTTGGTGACAACCCCATCTTTTTTGCATTGGCCATAGCAATATTGCTCGAAAAATCTCCATGTTCGGGATTTTCTGGATAATCGAGTTTGATCGAGCTTGGGGGTATAGCGAGCATAGTAGCCACGCTCTCCAAATGTTTGTTGATCTCTTGTTTCATCAGCGTATTGTAACAAATGGCTCTATTTGGCGCGAATAATCGCTTATTGACAATTGGGGCAAGTATGCTACTATCGTTTTAGATTTTTAGACTTTGAGTGGGATGTCTGTGGGGACTTGTTGGTTTTGTCCTATCCTACTTTTTCGCGACACGAGCGCGAACCTGGACGCTCTGACGTCCACAGCATACCGATCCGGTTCCTCTCCGAAGCGTCATCGTGGGTACGCCTCGGAAGCATCAGGTCGTTTGCTGAACACACCTCTCTCTCACTTGTGCCTAGTCCCAATGCTCGTGTGGGGGCTCGGGCAAAGGTTGATAAGGCATGAGTGGGAGAGCTGCTTTCCATACCGGATACGTTCGATAACAAGCGCGACACAATTCGGTGTCGCGCTTTCACATTTGTAGGCAAGGGTATAGATAAGGGTACCGTAGCGGGCTTTGCTTTGGGATGAGATATCTCTTTATTTTCTTAACACCTGATCGATCTTCTCGGCGATCTTTTTGAAATCTTTTTCTTTTTTACCACGAGTAGTCTCGGCTGCACTGCCCAGACGGATACCAGAGGGATCTACAGCTGACCTTGTTTCACCTGGAATAGTATTTTTGTTTACAATGATGCCAGCATGCTCGAGTTTGTCGCTGGCGTCTTTGCCTGATATTCCACCTGCCCCAAGAGTATTTTTTTCTCCTCCCATCCAAGTATCGACGAGTACGAGATGACTATCAGTACCGCCAGAGATTATTTTCCAACCGCGTTTTTGCAACTCTACTGCCAAAACTACGGCATTTTTCTTGACTTGTACTGCATATTTTTTGAAGGCTGGCGTAGAAGCTTCTTTGAGGGCCACTGCTACTGCGGCGATCTGATTGAGGTGAGGACCACCTTGAAGACCTGGAAATACTGCCTTGTCGATCAATTCACCAAATGTCTGTTCTTTGCCCTTGGCATTGGTGACTTTTTTGTCATTTCTAGAAAGAATAATAGCTGCACGAGGACCTCGGAGAGTCTTGTGTACTGTAGTAGTAACCACATCTGCGTATTCAAACGGTGAAGGATAGGCTTTGCCTGCAACAAGTCCAGCAAAATGCGACATGTCCACCATGAGGATGGTACCGCGACGTCCACCCTCGTACACTACGGCGTCAGCGACCTCGCGCATTTTTTTGAAATCAACAATCCGCGGATATGCGGTGAAGCCTGCTACAATAATATTCGGTTTTTCTGCTATTGCCCTGTTTTTCAAATCAGCATAATCAATAACCTCTGTTTTTTGATTGACGCCAAACGGCACCTGTATCCAGGCCTTGCCCGTCATAGAAACTTTGTGGCCATGGGTCAGATGACCACCATTGTCGAGTGACATACCCATGATCTTGCCCCCGAGTGGAACGAGTGCCAGATACACAGCCAAATTGGCTGGCGAACCAGAGAGCGGCTGGACGTTGACGTGCCAATCTTTTTCACTCAGGCCAAACAATTTGCGGGCACGTTCGATGGTCAAGGATTCGATCCTATCGACTACTTCATTGCCACCATAATACCGTTTGCCACTGTAGCCTTCGGCGTATTTGTTTGTAAGTTCGGAACCGAGCGCCTCGAGGACATCTTTTGATACGTAGTTCTCTGAAGCAATGAGATTTATAACTTTCTTCTGGCGTTTCTTTTCTGCATCGATCAGTTTTTTGATTTGTGTATCTTTCATGTAAATAGAATTAGGCGAACCTGAGTAGTAATCGAACAGAGTTTTTTTGTCATTAAATCATGGGAAGTCGAGATTGATGTTTCGATTGTAGCATAAGATGAGTATATAAAAAGAGAAAGGGCAGGACACAAGAAGTGCCTGCCCAGTACGTCGGGAATCAGTAACCGACGATTTTCTCATGCATCGGAGCTAGCTGTTTGCGTAGACTGCCCCGAAATCGTAAGAATGTACAAAAAATAAATGGGGTAACCTGCCGCACCCCGCCGAGGTATGCGGCAGGCTCCCTCATGCCCTTGCGGAAAAAACCCAAACCGCAGGGGACGATGTCAAATTCCCTGGCAATATACACCTACCCCGCACAGATGTACAGCGAGTTATTCACAGCATATCCCAAGGTTTTCCACTTAGTTGTGCACAGATTATTTGCCAGTGCTACCAAAACCACCACTACCACGAGGAGTATCGGGAAGTACCGAAACCTCAGTGATTATACAACGTTCATATTTTTGAATAATAATCTGGGCAACTTTGTCCCCAGCTTCAAATCTAAACTTCACATCACTCAGATTGACCATACCGACCATGATCTCACCGCGATAACCGGAATCAATGACGCCGCCGAGAGTTTTCAAACCGTGCTTACTGGCTAGGCCACTTTTATCCCATATAACACCGACACAACCTGAAGGTATCTCCATGGAAATACCAGTTTTGACACGTACCCGCTCTCCGGGACCGAAAGAGACGGATTCGAGCGCATACAGATCCATACCAGCGTCGCCGTCATGACTGTAGGTTGGCAACTTTGCACCAGTATCCAACTTAAGTACATTGAGTTGCATAATAGTACACATGATATAACTCGATGGCTGCATGGTCAACATACTGTAAATGCGATACCATTGTGTATATGAAATCATTGGACCAACGAACACCTGATACACAGTATCAGCGATTATTACGGGACATCCTAGAAAAGGGTGAGCGTGGAATAGCTCAACAAGGAACAGATACTATCAGCCTCATCGGACCAGCACCGCTTCGTTTCCGATTTGATAATGGTTTTCCCATCATCAATGAACGTAATATGGCTCCAAAGGAGTCAGAGCGCCTACCTGTTACTATTTGGAAGCAAGCCATCGGAGAGATCTGTGCCTTTGCCAACGGCGTACGTACACAGAAAGGCCTCGAAGAGTTCGGCTGTTATTGGTGGGCATCGTGGTTGACCGAAGAAAAATGCAAAAAACGCGGCCTTGAAACAGGCGATCTCGGACCAGGCTCGTATGGTGCAGCATTCCATGATTTTCCTACTGCCGATGGTACACCGTACAACCAATTCAAAAATATTATCGAGCAAATAAAAGAGTTTCCTCATCTCAAGACTCACTTCATTTCTCCATGGATTCCCCAGTACACTATTCGTGGTACCGGCAAGCAACAAAAGGTCGTTGTCTGTCCATGTCATGGCTGGATACACCTGCGCGTGATCGACAATAAACTAACCCTCCACCAATTCCAGCGTTCGGCCGATGTTCCAGTCGGCGTCCCTGCCAACATGGTTCAGTACGGTGCCCTGCTGATGATGGTCGCTCAGGTCACCGGCACAATTCCCTACGAGTACATCCATAGTTTTTCTGATGCTCACATCTTTGTCGATCAGGTTCCTGCAGTCGAAACCATGCTCGCACGTGAAGCAAAACCACTTGCTACCATGAAGATCGATACCTCGGTCAAAGATTTCTTTGACTTTCGCAAAGATCATTTTACTCTCGAAGATTACAATCCTCATCCAGGTATCAAAGGTATTCCGGTAGCAATCTAGACTACCCCTATGACCGACGACCCTAAAAATAGATTTATAAATATTTCATCTATTCGACGCGAAGATCAGCGTGCAGTAATGGTAGAGATCCAGAAGCAGGGCCACTGCCCTTTTTGCCGTGAGAATCTCGAAAAATATCACAAAAACCCAATCCTCAAGGAAGGAACATTTTGGTTGCTCACTGACAATCAGTGGCCCTATCAGAAAGTAAAGCATCAGATGCTCGCCATTTACAAAACTCACATTGAAAATCTGACCGAGATTGATCCAGAGGCTGGAAAAGAACTTTTCGAAATGTTTGCAGCAGCAGCAAAAGAACGCAATATGTCGGGAGGTGGAGTAGCTATGCGTTTTGGTTCATCAGAATACGGCAATTACGGATCGAGTGTACTCCATATTCACGCACATCTTATCGAACCAGATCTTGCGTCTCTTGATGAAACAGAAGCTTGGAAATTCAAATTCGGTCAGCCGAAGAATTATAAAAAGGGGAACGTGGGACAGGAGTAATAAACGGCACATTACCAGCAAGAAAGTACCAGTCAATCCTATCCAAGTTATTCCTCCATATCCACAAACACAATCTCCACCCCCTGCCCCTTCAATACACTTTCACCATCGAGAACCTTGTAGCCGGTTCTGTAGTAGAGTTTGCGAATACCCGAGTATGCTAACTGTTTGGCACAGGGTGGGCATGGAAAGTTTTCGGTGTAGACATCGAGACCTTTGAGAGAAACGCCTTCTTTTGCCGCCCAAGCCACGAGACCAGCTTCTGCGTGTATTGCTAAGGATGATTCGAGATGAACACCGCTTTTGAAGTTAGCTCGTGGATCTCCCTCATCATAGGGGGTCTGATCTGAAGGTAAATAATTATTATGAACCTGATGAATCACTTTTCCGTCCTTCACAACGAGAGCTCCGATACGTCTCCACCAATCCTTGGCCTTCTTTCCCTCTTGAAGGGTAAGCTCAATCATCTTTTTATCAAATTCTTCTGAGCTTATTTTGACATCTGGAGAGATCTGCATTGGTTCAACTGATGTTCTTTTGTCCCAACGAAGAAAAATAGTGTCTTTTTCGATAGGGTTATGTGAAAAATATTTTTGAATAAGCTCGCCTGTTAGGTCATCATCAGATACTACAAGAGGAATTTTTTTGTCCCGCAATTCGCTGATTGTTTTTTCATTCAAAATCTCAACCCGATCAAACATTTTCCAACTTTCAACTGCTTTCTTTACGAGCTCAGGATCAAGCTTACGAATATCCTTCACCAGGTGCTCGAATGAAACAATGACATCTTTTCCAAAAATATACAGAATTCTTGCATCTGCATGTCTTTCAAAAAGCTTTCTATAGCCCTCATGAAGAACCGGAACATATGCGACGAGCGCCTTGGTCATGATTTATTTTGCACTCTTAACCCCAGCCAGCACTTCCTGAATAGTGTGAATGAGACGTGGTGTAAGCGACTGTTCAAGCTTCTTTGCGGTACTGATCTGCAATAGACGAATCTTTGCGCTGGTAGAGGTTGTAGCTTGAGGTTCGAGAACGATAACTTTCTTGCAGTATTTCTTGAGTTCTCGAAGATCAGACTTGGTATATGTTTCCTTGGTGGCAACGAGCACGTCGGGACGGATGACTTTGATCAGATTCCAGCGAGGAGCTTTGTGAGGTTTGAGGTACACCACATCAACCGACCGGAGATGAGTAACCATCTCGAGACGTTCTGCCTCTGGAACAACAGGACGATCTGGACCCTTTCTGGCACGAACTTTTTCGTCACTATCGACACCAACAATAAGGATCTGGCCATGTTTTTTTGCTGCTTCAAAATAACGCGCATGACCTATATGAACCATGTCATAGGTTCCCTGAGTAAGAATGATTTTCAGTCCCAAACCACGACAATTTTCTACAAACTTCTTTAGGACATCGTCATCCTTGATCCAACGATCTTTGAAGTTAGCTTCTGAGCCAAAGATGCCCACGCCTATATGTCTAGAGAGATTGAGTTCTTTCATGTATGTATTTTATGATAAGGTAAAGTATAATCCTTAGACGAATCTTTTCCTAGGTGACAAAAAGCTATATTTAATACCTTATTAAAACAGATGAATCCTCTCGAAAAGAAAGTGAAAGTCAGTATAGTGGTGGCCATCACTAGTAAAAACGCCGCCATCGGCAATGGTGGCAAGCTCTTGGTCTACATCTCTGATGACCTCAAGAGATTCAAGGCTACTACGACTGGCCACGCGATCATCATGGGCCGCAAAACCTACGAGTCCATAGGGCGACTCCTGCCTGGTCGACCGAACTTTATTGTTACACGGAACATTGGCTTCCAAGTCCCTGGAGCTATTATTTGTAGCAGTATCGGGGACGCTATCGGGAAAGCCACGAAGGCTGAGCTCGCAGGGCACGCTGAAAATAAAGAAATTTTCTTGATCGGTGGTGGTGAGATCTACAAACAAGGACTTCCCTTTACCGACAAACTCTATCTCACACTGGTTCAGTCCGACCTCGAAGGTGATGTATTTTTCCCTGACTATAGTGAATTTACAAAAGAGACATTTAGGGAAGATCGAGTAGATGAGAAAACTGGATTGAAGTACGCCTGGGTGGATTTGGAGAGGTAGAAAATGGGGACAGGAATCGTGTAAAAAATGATATACTTAAGTTATGAAAAAAGTATCTTTTATATTAATACTGCTCGGCTTAATAGCGTGGTGGTTTTTTGGCAGTTCCTTGTACGTCTCACTTACTGGAGATGGACTTGGAGGCGGATACGGCGCGATGTTCATAGGTTTTCCTCTTATTATTATTGGGATAGTGATATTGATATTTAGTCTGTTTAAGAAGAGGTAGAGTTCAGAAACTCTCTATGTACCTGGCGCGGTGAACTTCCTCATTCGTGACCACTTTAGTTAACTAAAGTGCCGTAGTTAAGATTATTACCCTCCGCTATAGCCTTATCCGCCAAGAAGAAAACCGGCACTTCACCGGCATTTCTCTTATTTGCCTGGGCACGCCTCGGCGCCATCGCGCCTCCGGCCGGTCGACGTGAACACTTATTTCACGTCGACCCCCATTTGTCTTGCGGTTCCTGCAATGATCTTCATTGCGGCTTCTACGGTGTTGGCGTTGAGGTCTTGCATCTTTTTCTCGGCGATCTCGCGGATCTGGGCCTTGGTGATAGTACCGACTTTCTTGGTATTGGGCTTGCCTGAACCCTTGTCTTGCTTGATAGCCTTGAGAATGAGACTTGAAGCGTACGGAGTCTTGAGTTTGAAATCGTAGGTTCGGTCCTCGTAAACAGTGATAAGAACTGGGATAAGATCTCCCATCATGCCTTGAGTGGCGGCATTGAATTTCTTGGTGAAATCACCGATGTTGACGCCGGCCTGACCGAGTGTTGGACCCAAAGGAGGCGCTGGTGTAGCCTTGCCTGCTGGAGCGATAACTTTTACTTTCTTTACGATTTTTTTGGCCATGGTTTTGTATGTTATATTAAACCTTCTTTACTTGCAAGAAATCGAGCTCGACTGGTGTCTCGCGACCGAACATCGAAACCAAGACCTTTATCTTGCCACGCTGAGTATCTACCTCGCTCACCTTGCCTTCAAAGTCCTTGAAAGGCCCGTCACTGACCTTTACTAGATCCCCTGCCACAAGATCTATGGTGTGCTGGGTCTCACTCTTGCTCATGCGCGCAAAGAGAGATTCGACTTCTTTGGCATCGAGTGGTACTGGAGAGACTCCTGCACCGACGAAGCCTGTAACGCGAGGAGTGTTACGGACGACGTACCACGAATCGTCGGTTACGATCATTTCTACCAGTACATAACCAGGGTAGATCTTCTCTTCTTCTTCGACACGCTTGCCGCCTTTGACTTTGATCTTCTTTTCGGTAGGAACGATCACATTGAATATCTTGTCTTCCATGCCGAGAGATTCGATGCGCTGTTTGAGGTTGCGGGCGACGGCATTTTCGTACCCTGCATATGTATGGATGGCGTACCAACTGCGCTCACCTGTTGTTTGCTGTTTCATATGGATAAGAATTTAGATAATAAGGCAATAAGTAAAAATGTAAAAAGTGAAGATTAGAACAAGAGGGTTAGAAGCTTTGAGAAGACGAAATCACTAATACCGAGGATGGCGGCAGTGAGGATAGAAACACCGATAACCATGACGGTATAACGAACTGTTTGTTGGCGGCTCGGCCAGTTGACGTGCTTCATTTCTGCCTGTGTTTCCTTGATATATTGAGCGATTGCCATGATGGTAAACTGTGATTTATCGTTTTTTGTATAAAAAAACCCTTCGGAGGGATAACGGGATCATCATATGGTATTTGGTGGTAGAAGTCAACCAGCTGAATAACCCCACCCATTTCTGCGCAAAAACAAAAAGGCCACGCTAACGAGTGAATACTTGATCCACCTTTCGCACAGCCTTTTGTTTCTATTTTCTGTTGTGTTTTTCTGCGACCCTCTATTTCTTAATTATGCAAGTTCACTTACTGGCTTGACCCAGCACCCCTGCTTCCCTCTACTACTTAATCTCGTAAGTAATAGTCACATTCGAGACTACTTGCTGTTCACCTGCAGGAATCTCTGGAGCCGGCGCTGATTGACCCTTTACACTTGCATCCATAGTTGCAGCACGGGCATAGTAGATAGGTCCATCATTACTTGAGTCGCTGAAGCTTGTAACTCGGATCAGACTTACACCAAGCTGACGAGCTATAACTTCTGCCTTACTCTTTGCTTCTGTAATAGCTTTTGCACGAGCCTCAGCCTTTATCTTTTCTACGTCATCAATAGTAAAGTTGAGCCCATTTATATTTTGAACTCCTACATTACCGATAGAGCTGAACAAAGTCCCCGCCTTGGTGAGGTCACGGACTTTGACTTCGATCGTCTGACTCACTTCATAACCAGTGAGAATAGATTTTGTAGGAGGACAATTGTACTGTGTGCAGGAACTGTTCTGATACTCGTAGTGCGGATTGATATTGTACGAAAGGGTCTTGATATCCTTTTCTTCAACACCTCCCTCTTTGATGGCTTTCAAAGCCGCATCGGTCTTTGTGGTAGCGGCGTTTTGTGCCTCAGCTACTGTCTTGGCTTTCTCGGTGACAGTAAATGAAAAAGTGGCGATGTCAGGCTTTGCCAACTTTTCTCCTTTGCCATTTACACTAATAGTATTGACTATCTGCTCGCTCTTACCTACATAACCAATAGATTTTATTTCTTTGATGGAGAGGACGGCTAAGAAGACGACGAGGAGTGCTCCGACGACATATGCGATTTTCCAAACTTTTTCCTGTGAAGTATTCATGATTATAGGGCTAATTAACTGGTAATCACTTTCTTATAATATAGGTTTTATACGCTCAAATCAACCAAATTTTCAAATAGGGCAAATACCGTCATCGGACCAACTCCACCAGGAACGGGCGTGATCGCGGCAACGATCTCTTTGACGGCATCAAAATCAACATCACCGACGAGACCAATATCTGCAGAACGAGTGATGCCGACATCTATCACCACTTGACCAGGCCTTACATGAGCTGAGGTGATGAGCCCACGATGTCCTGTGGCAACAATAATAATATCGGCCTTTTGTGTAACTCCAATTAGATCTACGGTCTCGCGATGACCAACGACAACATTTGCCCCTTCGGCCTTGCACATCATGGCAATCGGCGTTCCTACCATTTTTGATCTGCCAATAACTGCGACGGTTTTGTTCCTGATGGTAATCTTATTGAAAGCCAAAAGTTCTCTGATGCCGCGAGCCGTAGCAGGCATCACTCCAAGTTTATTTTGGGCAAGGGCGTTCATATTGAAAGTAGTCAGACCATCGACGTCTTTCGTAGGACTGACAGCCTCAATGATCACATCACTATCGAGGTGGGCAGGCAGTGGTAACTGTACGATAATGCCGTGAACCATTGGGTCGTTATTTAGTGCCTCAATAGTCTTTTGAATTTCTTGCTGGCTTACTTGCACCGGGAGTTCGATATGCTTTTCATTGATACCAAGCTCTTGTGCCAACCTGCGCTTTGCACGAATAAAAGCTGTAGAATCTGGGCGATTGCCCACTTGGATGATGACTAGCATAGGGACATGCTTCAAAGCCCTGACCCTCTCTTTGAGACTAGGCAAGAGTGCTGCACGCGTTGCACGACCATCGAGAATAGTTGCGGACATGATACGAGTGAGCATATCACATATTTTTTATCTCCACATTCAGCGCTGGATAGACCACCTGGTGAAAATGCCCGCAGGCAAAAGCCGTCCAGTCTTGTTTTCTTCTATCGTAAGCTCCCCAATCTCGATCTCTCCACCGAACTTTTCCTTCAAAGGTAGTAAATTATTCTCGTACGCTATGGCAGAATATCCTGCCGAGTAACCGTTTATCAAAAAGAATAAAGGCTTGTCACTCAAAAGTTGCATGCAGTCGTCGATCAGTCCGAGGAAATTATCCTCAATCTTCCAGAGCTGACTATCTGGACCATGACCAAAAGATGGTGGATCCATGATGATACCGTCATATTTCTTTTCTCTCTTGATCTCACGCTTCACGAAGGTTGGCACATCTTCCAAGATCCAGCGCACAGGCTTTGATGTTAGCCCCGACAACTCGGCATTTTCTCTGGCCCAATTGACCGCCACTTTCGATCCATCGACATGGACTACACTGGCCCCAGCTTGTGCGGCCGCAAGTGTGGCTCCTCCGGTGTATGCAAAAAGATTCAGAACCTGCACCGCACCCTCTCGGGAAGAGTCGCTCTCTCCCTCAACCCCGTAAAGGGGATCGGGAGAGACCGCTCTTCCCTGCGGGCGCGTAGGTGAGGCATCTTTAATAACTTTTTGCATCCAAGACCAGTTTTCTCGCTGTTCAGGAAACAAGCCTACATGCTTGAAGGTTGTTGGCTTGATCCAAAATTTCAGTCCACCAAAACCAATCTCCCATTTGTCGGGTGTGCCCGGTTTTATTTCCCAGTTACTTCCTTTTTCTTCACGACTAAAATATCCATCAACATTTTTCCAGACAGAAGGATTGCTTTTCTTCCACAAAGCCTGTGGATCTGGACGCGACAAGACAACCTTTCCGAAACGCTCTAGCTTCTCACCTTCTCCAGAGTCGAGAAGCTCGTAGTCAGCCTCAGTAGAAGTTGTAATAATTTTTGATTCCTGTGTCATATTATTCGTGCAGAGTTATTGGCGTGTCATCATTCGTAGTGAAGCTCACAAATACCCATAGAGAAGTGACGAAGAGCACAGTCGAGACCACCGCCGAAACCATACAGTAAAGACAAATAGAATGAATGACAAAGATCTGGAGATACACCAACCACAGAGAAAAGAGGAAACTGACAAGCGTGAGCGGTAGAACACATTTCAAGATGATGGTTTTTTTCGAATCTATATACGCAAATATCCCTACAAGTAGTATGAGATAAAATATAGCGCCGCCGAGAGATATGGGCACTCCAGCTACTACAGAATAGTCACTCGTAAGCACGCTTGTACAGTCAAAGCCAGTCGTACATGGAGGAATAACGCCGCGATAATGTTCGACGGTCAGATAGCTCGCATCGACAAAGCCGCACAGAGCTACAAAAAGTAGAAATAATGCGACCTTGAGGGGGATATTACCGAGCGGCCGCTTCAACAGCTGCCTTAAAGATGTCATAGTTTGGTTGAGAGATATTTACGGCTTTTCCATTGGCAAAGAATGTCGGGGTGGAGTTTACACCGATAGCTGCGCCAGCATTATAATCAGCCCTGATCGTGAGTTTAGCATCTGCACTATCGAGATCGGTTGTGTACTGCGTCATGTCGAGACCGATCTTGCTTGCATAACCAGCCAGGACTTGGCGTGCCGGAAGATCTGCAAGATCTGACCAATCTTTTTGGTTTTCAAATAATAGGCGATACATGTCCCAGAACTTGCCCTGCTTCCCTGCAGCCTCTGCCGCCTGTGCCGTCAAAAGAGCATTCTTGTGCTGAGGTAAAGGATAATGTCGGTATACAAAACGAACTGTAGACGATGCTTCTCTGACGTATTTTTCAACAGTCGGATAGAAAATACCGCAGGCTGGGCACTGGAAATCACTATACTCTATGAGAGTAATGGGTGCAGTAGAAGTACCCACAACATGGTCATTGGCGGTTACTTCTGGAGGAGTACTCAACGCGCCAACTGTAGCTGCCGGCTTGTTCATGGCCACAATCAGGCCCCAGACGATCAGGATCAGGATAATAATAAAACAAATCCAAAAAATAATACGTTTTGTATTCATGGGGTTGATTATACTTGTGCGGGACGATAAGGCAAGTTCACCTTGCCTTACAGCATTTGAGCAAAACTAATGACTAGATAAACACCGATAACATTCATCACAAATGCAACAGGAATAAGTACAAGAGTTTTTGTTTTTGAAAGGCCCATCAGTGCAAGACCGAGCTCGTCCGGCAACGGAGAAGCTATGATGGCCGCCCCGAGGAGAGGGGCCAGCCATTTCATAAATCCAATATGAAATGAACTAACGATATGCTTGATAAATAAAGGCTTGAAGGCTTCTCTAAGATCCTTAGAAAACTTATCCCGAATAAAGAGAAACAAGAGTAGGTCTCCACACATGGCTCCCAAGCCTCCCCAAAGTGTCACGGTATGTATATCTGCTAGCTGTCCGATATGCGCCAGGGCAACCGAGGCTGGAGCAATGGTGAAGGCGGATGTAAAGAAAACTCCTGCGACGAAACTGGCGAGCTCCTGTCCTCCCAATAGACGAATAGTGAAATCAATAAATCCGTTTCCAGAAAGGAAAATGGCCCCGACTATACCGATCGAAATATAGAGCAAGTCCTTTGCGAGTTCACGTCTGGCTCTGGCGCGTGTCATAAATATAAATTCCAGTGTATTTTATAGGGTCTAGGTTTCATCGGTAAAGTATAGCAAAAAAATAGTAAGTATTACGAGGTTATGCTTGGTTTCTTATAGAACTTTCTCAACCAATGGTGAGGCCTTATCGTCATAGACCACCTCGAACATCACTCGGCCTATGATCTGACCGCGCAACGTCTCAACATTGACCGACCAATTACCCTCTGCGAGATTGGTCTTCATCGTATAGCCCCGGTGTCCTCTGTCTGCGCCACCAACGATGGTATAAGGTATTCTGTCAACCGAAACCCAGCGACCAATGGCCTCGTCAAAATGTTTCCACTCATGAATTATGTCCACCTTCAGATTGTTCGGAGCAAAAACGGCACTGTAGACATAGAGAGGGTCACCTTGCTTGATATGAATATTTTTGAAAAATTGGAGCGACCCAAGACCAGAGTGTGTTTCTTCGCTGGCTGTATATCCTGTCTGCGTACGCGTAATCTGGTGATACACCCCCGCCTGCTTGAGCGACAAAGGAATGGGAGGAATGAGATTTGTGAAATATAAGACGTTAATAATAAAGTAGAACGACGCAATAGCAAAAAATAGTTTTTTCTTGTGCTTGTGGATGCGCTCAGGCACCATGCGAGATAAGAAATAAGTGAATGTACCGATAAGGCCTAGAGCGCATACCCCGCTCAGAACAAAGATCAATGGCCCCATAGCATTCATAACTACCGGCACAAAAAAGATCATAAAGAAAAAGAGTGAAATAAAAAAGATGGTGATCTGGAAGACTAGGCGTTCGTACTGCTTTTTCAAGACTTCATTGCCGAGAAGAAGTGATACAAGAATAACTATAAATGGCCAACTAGAAACGATAGATCCACTGCGAAAATAGAAGACTGTGAAGCCACTAAAGAGACCCCCGAAAGCAAACTGGATAACCAGCGGCAAAATATGATAGGTGCGTCCCACCCACTCTCGTTCATACTTCCCTGCTTCAATATAGTTGAGCGCCGTGATGCCAAAGGCTATCATCAGGAAATATGAAACAAGAACTGAATTTTCATAGAGATTATCTACTCTGCGCAAGGTCAGAGCATCGAGAATAAATCCAGCGAAAAGCGCAACCGAGGAGAGGTGCCGCTCGTATTTCTGGATCCAGCGCCAGACACTGTAGATATGTTCTCGCACATAGTTATAATATCATAGGGATATTAAAATTAGTCCTTTTTCGATCGAAGAAAATAATATAGCGCAAGTGGAGCTGCCCAATTTGCTGATCTCTCAACAAAGTCTAGCCATGATTGACCGACTATAGGTCGAACAAGAGCTGTCCAAAAACCCCACAAAGCCATCCAGAGTAGGATAGGACGTATTGGGCGGACAAGAACGATGATGGCCATGATCACATCCATAATACCAACAAGCAAAAGGAGTGTTGTTGCTGTCCCTGCACTGACTCCAGTTAACTGACTTATCCAACCAATCCAGTCCTGTTTACCACCGATCGCCAAAAGACCGTGCCCTATGAATTCTCCAGCGACCCCGATTCGCAATAACCACTCTATCTTTTTTTCATTTGTCATATATTTTATTTCATTTAATTAATAATCAACTTTGGAACTCGACCTCAAACGGGTACATGCCCATACCACAGGTTCCTTGGAGAGTTCCCTGCCGACCAGTGCCAATATCAATATCAGTTAATCCTGATTGAGGTAGAGACTTGCTCACGTTCAGACTTGGAATACGAACTGAGGACGAACAATCGAATGTTCCCGCTGTGTTGAATCTCAAGATTGTAGGAACACCAGCTTTGGCGATGCTCTTTCTTGGTTGGTAGCCGCCCTTCGCTCGTATCTCAATAATTTGTTTTCCATCTACAATGCTTACATTATTCACAGATGCAGTATCACCTTGAGGAGAACCTCCCCTTGTAAGCACGATCACACCGCCAATAATAACGGCTGCCATGATAATTGAGATAGTAGTTGCTTTCATAATTATAAAATATATATACAGTATACTACCCAGTAAGCGATTTTGCTAAATCAGAAGTTGAATATTGGCGGTATAACACCAATGACAACTAGGCTATTGATGAGATTGAATAAAGCGAACATGACGACGATGAGCCCTGCTGTTTTAAAGAAGACCCCTGCTTTCGAACTTTTCTGAATACTGAATGAACTGAAGCTGATGAGTGCGAGGACTGGGAGCGTGCCAAGTGCGAATGCGAACATCGTCAGTCCGCCTGTAAGAAAACTCCCTGTCGTTAGGGTATAAAGTTGCATTGACTGAGTAAATCCACAAGGCAGAAAGAAAGTGGCTATGCCCACAAGCAATGGCGTGAGAGTGTGATTGTATTTTGATACGCCATGAGCATGCTTGGCGATGAACTTTGGCATTCCCGGCTGAAGCTTCTTGGCCCATGGAAACACATCAAGAAGATTGATACCTAGAATTAACATTACAATACCGACGATTAGACTTAGAATGAACGTTGCCGAGACGTTCAAAGTAAATGCTGAACCGATTGCGCCAATAACTCCACCGAGGATGAAGAAAGATGCGATTCGGCCGATATGGAACATGAGCTGGGGTCGTATCTTATCGCCTTCCTTTGCAAATGTGGCAGACATCGAGAGGACCAACCCACCAACTACTGCCATACAGGTTGAGAGCGAAGCGACTATTCCTATCACAAATGCAGTGCCGTAGGTGACATTGCCTGCATTTACAAGATTCACTATTCCCATTTTTTGAAGTACCACAAACAATATTGCAAAAGCTAGGGCTATCGGTATCGCGATCTTAAAGTCTGACCATTTATTTTCTTTACTGTTAGTATCCATTGGTTTTTCGACTGATACAGTGTAGCCATGGGGTTGAAGCGGGACAGTAAGTTCCTCTGCGATTTGTTCTGGCGTCTTGTCGCCGAAGTCCCCTGTAACTTCAACCGAATGGTGCTTCAAACTTGATGTAACGTGGGTGATGTTTGGTAGATCACCAAGTTCACTTTCTGTCATGAGAATACAGGCTTTGCAGTGCATGCCATGGACGTGGAAAGTATATTTTTTAAGATTATTTTGATTGTGTGTAGTCATATAGTTATAATTTCTTTGCCTTAATTCGTAGTGAGTTCGATACCACTGATACGCTCGAGAACGCCATTGCAAGTCCTGCAAAAACAGGGTTGAGGAGCCAGCCAAAGATTGGATAGAACAGCCCTGCGGCGAGTGGAATACCTACGATGTTGTAAATAAACGCCCAGAAGAGATTCTGTTTGATGCCTCGCATGGTCATTTTGGAGAGCTTGATAGCCTTCACGAGCTTTGAGATATCTCCGCCCAGAAGCGTGATGCCAGCAGATTCTATTGCCACATCTGTTCCTGTGCCCATAGCGATACCGACATCGGCCTGTGCGAGAGCTGGGGCGTCATTTACACCGTCACCCGCCATTGCTACGACTTTCCCTTGCGACTGCAGTTCTTTTATCTTTGCCAATTTATCCTGTGGCAATACATGAGCGATGACTTCATCTAAGGGAACACTTATACCAACGAGAGATGCGATATATTTTGCGGCCTTTTCATCATCGCCAGTGAGCATGACCACCTTGATCCCAAGCTTATGAAGATCGGCAATGGCTTGTTTTGATTCGGCTTTTATTTCATCAGAGACCATAACAAATCCAAGAACTTTTTGTTTAGTGGTGAGAATAACAGGAGTTTTCCCTTGAGCGGTAAACTCCTCAATTTTCGGCAAAAGATTTATTGTGTCAACTGTTATGCCGAGTTCTTTTATAAGCTTTGTGTTACCGACAAAATACTCAGTTCCATTGATTGATCCTTTCAACCCTTTTCCTTGAATCCCTTCAAAATTTGAAACATCACTCGTGTTTACCTTTTTCTCCTGTGCATAATTTACAATAGCATGAGCAATCGGATGTTCTGACTTTTTCTCAAGCGAAGCAAGTATAGATACGAGTTCTTCATCCTTGAAATCAGAAAGGTTTTGGATGTCTACGAGGGTTGGTTTGCCGATGGTGATAGTTCCAGTCTTATCTACAATCACCGTGTCGACCTTGTGAAGCTTTTCTAGAGTGGCCGCATCTTTGATGAGGATTCCTTCTTTAGCTCCCTTACCAACTCCCACAATGATTGCAGTTGGTGTGGCCAGCCCAAGGGCACAGGGGCAAGCGATCACTAGAACCCCCACAAATGAGACAAGTCCAAATGAGAGTGCTTGTGAGAAGCCGAGTGGACCAGTACCGACCAAGAGCCACGCGCCAAGCGTAACAAACGCGACGACCAGAGTGATCGGCACAAAAACACTTGAGATTTTATCTGCCAATGCCTGAATAGGTGCCTTACTTCCCTCCGCCTCCTCTACCATCTTTATAATCTGGGCAAGGAGCGTTTCTGATCCAACCTTAGTGGCTTTGAATGTGAATGATCCGCTTGTGTTCATGGTACCCGCTACCACACTGTCACCAATTTTCTTTTGAGCTGGCATCGGCTCACCAGTAACCATCGACTCATCTACAAAAGACGAGCCTTCAGTTAGGCTGCCATCTACAGGAATCTTTGCGCCCGGCTTAACAATTATCAAATCGCCGTGTTTCACCTCATTCACAGATATCTCTATCTCCTTTCCGCCTGCCCCGTAGGAAGCTGGCTTCCCTTCGGGGTCACGGATCACAAGCGCGGTCTTTGCTTGGAGATTGAGAAGTTTTTCGATAGCATCTCCTGTCTTTATCTTCGATCGTGCTTCAAGATATTTACCAAGAGCGATAAAAGTAATGACCACAATCGTTACATCGTAGTATGTATTGTCAACATTTATGAAGGGTCGAAGATATCCTTCAAAAGCAGTAACTATAAAACTATAGAGAAAAGCGGCCGAGGTCCCAATGCCGATGAGCGTATCCATATTTGCCTTTCCATAGCGTAGAAAGCGATAAAAACCGAGGAGGTACGGTTTACCGACAACGAACAATGTATAAGTCGCAAAGATAGGGAGAAGGTGGTGAAAAAATTCTTTTATCGTATAGCTCATTTCTGGGACTGCGTTGTACTGGGCGAGAATATCCCAACCCATTACAAAGATACTGAAAATAGCGAGCGGAATCGCAGATATGACTTTTGATCGCATATCTCTAACCTCTGCAAGTTTTTCTTTTTTGGACTGATTTAATCCTAGATGTCCAGCGTGCTCATCTGGAGACATACCCATTTCTTTGGCTGTTTGAGTATGTCCAGTATGTGGATCGCCGTTTTCTAAAACCAGAGAGTATCCGAGCGGTTCAATCTTTTTTGAAAGTGCTTCCGCACTAATCTTTGATTGATCAAATGCCACTTTTGCTTTTTCGGTCCCGTAGTTTACTTCTACAGACTCAACACCGTCTGTTTTCTTGAAAGTCTTCTCTATGATCCCTGCGCATGAAGCACAGTGCATGCCTTTTATTTTGTATGTTTTTGCATTTGTCATAGGTTTACTTGCGCTTTAGTTTGTAAACCTTGAGAACCTCAGCTACAGCCTTGCCTGGAGTGCCTTCTTTTATTTGCTTTACTACACAATGTGAAAGATGATGCCCCATGAGCATGTCTTCGACATTCGAGATTCCCTGCTTGATCGCAGAGCTCTGAGTAATAACATCAATGCAATAAGTCCCCTTTTCCACCATCTCTCGCAATCCTCGAACCTGACCCTCAATTATTCTAAGGCGACGACCTATTTTTTCTTTATTGGTATTCATGGCCGTAGTATATACCCCCTAGGGGGTATATGTCAAATGATGTGCCCATCATAGATTCGATTGGCTATAGTAAATAAAATCTTCTCGTTTATTTGAAGATCTGAGAATATATAAAAGCTCTGACGGATCTTTTTTACCTTGATGCTCTACATACGCAAGAATTTCCTTTTCGTTCAGACCTATAGCGGAGACACAGTACCCTCATGGGCACAGTGTATCATCAACTAACCGTCTGGACAGCCACTGCATCACCGGGCAGAGCCTGGAGATTTATGTGGCGTATTAAATCGGTTGTTCTTCTGAATGTCTGGCCTCGCAAACTCGAAGGTACTACAGTATATGCTTCTGAATTAGACATCATTTGCGGGCTTTGAGTTTTGAGGAGAGATTTTTAAGCATTGCGATATTATATTTCTGCCAAATATTTATGATTATTTTAATAGGTCATCAAGCTCACATGAAAGCAGTGTCGATTTATTGAGCACGATCTGCTCTTTCTGATTTAAACCATCGGCTGTCATGCGGATTACCTTAGTAACAAGGTTATCACCAAGCACGATTTTGTTTGTTTTCTTAAAATACTTTTCAGTCTTCTGATAAAACAAAGTTGCGTACTGTTTGACCTTCTCCTGTGGTGATGGACGACTACTTACACCATTGCTATCAAATTCAATCTTTTCTCCCAATTTGGCATCTACTTCAATCGGCAGATTACCCTCACCAAAATCAATCCAGTAATCACTTATAGTGTAGTAGACTCTAATTGATCCACCATCTTCTGTTTTATACCAATATATGAAAGAGAAGTTATCTGAAATAAAATCCTGATGAATTCGGATACTTTCAAGCCCTACTATAGTTCGAATTTTGTAGTCATCGAGCAGGCGCAAATAACTCTCACGCCAATTTTTGAGCCAGCTTTCAATATAGCCTCGATTTACAAACAGAGGTGATAGGTCCTGTTTGAGATTATCATCGCTGACTTTATTCATCTGAAGCGTAAGCCTATCGAAGAACATGCGTGGGTCTTTTACGTCTATCCCCTTCGCTACGAGATAATCCAAGTCGGGTACAATCTTTTTATTCATGTACCAAAGAAGATCATAGATATCACGTCCTTTTTCTTCATAATTAGCAGAACCGGTACCTCGAGTTCCTCGGAGGAAAATAGCGGCAAGCTTACTAGCCATGAGGGCCGACATGTTATAGGTGAGAATAACAAAAGAAAGCTGGTCCTGGTTTATTGGCCGACATTCTGTCACCGTCTTCTGTGCTACAAAATGATTGAGGTCTATTTTAACGTGAACCTGTTTTGATGGGTGTCCCGAGCTTAATTCATCACCAACATGAAATTTGAGAAGTAATCCTCTTCCAGTGGTTATCTTGATGGTAAGGAAATCTTCTCCTGCACCATATGTATTTGTGAAGTAATCTTCAATTTCTTTCTTCAGCTCTTCTAAGAATTTCTCTGTTATAGAATAAGAAATTTCAAAATCCAAATCAACTGACATCCTATCGAGGCCATGAATGATACGGAGTGCAGAGCCTCCATACATGATCCATGTATTATATTCCGGATGATGATAGATAAAATTGAGAACGTAGAACTGCAAGTCTTCTTTAAGTGCATTACGGCGCGTTTCCACATCAATCTCTCCGTAAGAAGCAAGGTCATCAAGCTTTCTCTTTAGAATTGTTTTAATCTGTTCGCTCATTTGAATATTTTTTAATCATTGAATAAAATTTTACCTGTTCTTCTTTCTCCATTTCTTCAATATCTACTCGCAGCTCTGATATCATCGCCTTTATATTCTCTAATGAAACACCTCGAAACTGATTGGTCCTGAAATACAGCAAATCAAACAATGCTTTTGAGGGAGAAGCTATGAAAAAATCGAACTTTCCCTTTGCTAAAGAAAAATCGGAAAAAAGTTCTTTGTTTATAGACTGATACGCAAAGTTACCTGCTTTTGTCTGATACTCTCTTGTCACTTTCTGCGTCACCGAAGTAATCGAATGGATCGCTTCAGTGGTGAGATTATAATACTGAAGTGCCGCCCACGAACTTATATATGATGGCGTACGAAGTATATTGGCAAGGTAAAAGGAATGAGAAATATCATTTTTATTCTTATCAAAAAAATCAGCTGATACATACAATCCATTTTTGAGTCGGTAAATTTCTTTATACTTCAAAAAACGGCTGATATAGGTATCAACGCTAGAATCCTTGAGCCCTAACTGTATTCCAAGCTGATAAACAGTATTCTTGGTGAAGTGAGGTAAGGTCTTTAGCTGTTCTATAAGGTTATTCTTGCTTTTCATAAATATGACACTATTGTATCATATGTGAAATACAAGGTCAAGCCTTGCCTTGGGTCCAAGGTTTCCTCTTATCCATAGTGAGGATTGCAGCCAACGAACGGATGGTTCCCATACAAAATACACACGGATTCTTTGCTAATTCAATCATTTGCTCACGCGAAAATGTTGTTCTCATATTCTTTTGGTTAGTTATTAATTCTAACAAAAGAAGCCAATGGCTACCTCAAGAGGTGTCCACTTTATGGGGTACAGATCAATGGGGTGGCGTGGTGGATAGATTTAGAACCTATTTAGTCCTTATGAATGCGCCGTGTTGTGTATCTACTGTCCAGTATATGGAGTGTAGTAAAGATAGGTTCCAATTACATTATTCAAATCATAAGTGAAATGATTTAATACCTCTGAGCAAGTCTTTTTCTCAATTGTAGGTTCTGGATTGTAAAAACCAACAAAAAGTTCCAAGCATGAATCTTTACTATACGGATCTCCAATAAACGTTTTGTAAAATGAGAAACTTTGACCTTGTAGTCCAGATGCAGTTTTTTGATCCCAGTCCCATTTTTCAAATGCTACAGGTAGCCCATTTCTAATATAGATAGAATATGTACTTTTCGAATAAACTCCTCGCTCGATGTCGACATAATTTTCAACCTCAATAATACCAGTAAAGGCTTCCCCACTTGGAAGAAGTGCGCCACCATTATCTAGATTATCAAAAGATAGTTGTGAAGAAAGTTTCTTCTCCAAATCAGCTGTTTTCGAATTTAATTCTCGCGTGAATTCATATTTGATCTTGTATTCCTTTCTTAGCTTAGCAAAATAATCATCTGAGAGAAACTTCAGAGCGGCGCTATTGTAGACAGCCAAATTCTTGCCAGTTGCTTTATTTTTATCATAATCTTTTAAGGAATTTGGTAACTCAAACGGTGGCATTTGTGGCAAGGTGGCGCGAACTACCTTTTGCAGTTGAGAGAGTTTCTCTGGTAATGCCCTAATGCAGGAGGAAATTTCAGCAAGCACAACTGGAGTCCAACTGTCATTATTTTTTATTACATCAAAAAACCCATTATTAATTAACAGCCTTGCCGAACTCTTCTCTTGATTCAGCCACACCCCTTTTATCTGTCCTGGGGTCCAAGGCCCTTCTCCCATTGCCAAGAAAACCATTTTAGTAGTGTTTAGAACAAGAATAGATTCTTGTGTTAACATTTCTTGACTCGAGCTACTATGCCCTTGAGTAGTCTGTGCAGCGGGCACACACTCTTTAGTGATAAGGTCATAATTTTTCTTCTCAACTATGGCAAAGAGTGCCTTGAGATCCGCATTCATTTTTGACATGTCAGCATCAGCAACTAGACCATATTTTTTTTCATATTTTGCTGTCTCGGTTACTACTTGATTTACTTGATTCTTATTCGACGGGATGAAAGCTGAAATTACTAAGCCCCCTACAATCAACAATACAAAAATTAGCCAGAGTCTCCCGGACGAATACTGTTTTTTGTCAATAACAATCGTCCCAGCAATCAAATCATGCAATGCTTGCTTTTTCTTAGTGAAAAAAACAAGCAAATGCCCGATTATTATGACAAAGCTTAGAACTGAAGCAATACTTCTTGCAAATGCACGAAAAAACGAGATACGATCTTGATTTATATCCGCTACTTTTATGCCAACAAGTAGCTTCCCGGGTGTTGCCTGCAACCTCGATGACTCAAATATACTTTTATATATTAAATACACCAATCCATCAATAAGAGCGAGTGATAAGAAAATTTTAAAAAAACTAACGGCCCACAGAATTAAAGATCCTTGCAGACCGTCTGGCGAAATTATCATCGAAGATACCGAATTAAGAAACTTCAAGATAATTATTTCAAACTGCGTACTAAATATACTCGTTAGTATAAAAAATATAATTTGAACCAAGACTTTGATCACTAAAAAATCAATCATTAGGGCTAGTAATCGACGCCAAAATGAGACGTACTTTATTGTAATTTCTGATGTTGTAGAACTTATTGAGGCGGTATGGGTAGTTACTATGTGCTGGTTTTGTAGTGCAAGATTGATATCTTCCACTTTCCAACCAGCATTCTGTAAGTTTTGACGTATTACATCGTCACTCAAACCACTCTGTCTTGATTTCGTTATATAATCTCCAATTTCAAGTTCTGTCTGCATGCAAGATATTAATATTATAAAGTAATATCTAAATTATATCATAACTACTTGGGGTGGCTACCGGGAATCGAACCCGGATTGAGAGCTCCACAAGCTCCAGTGTTAACCGTTACACCATAGCCACCATATTCACCTAAACAAAGGTGATGGCTCATTTATACCAAATTTGTGATATAAGTACAGCATGAAAAAAGTGCTCGGGCAAAAATTCTTCAATCGTCCCACAGTTACGGTTGCCAGAGAACTCATCGGATGCTATCTCGTACGTAAACAAAATGGAATAATAGTTGGTATGTCTACTTCGTCTATGGCATTCATTGGATGCTCAATATCGTCACTGGACCCACAGACTTCCCCGCTGCAGTCCTCATTCGCTGTATTGAAGGCGCACAGGGACCAGCAAGCTCCACAAAGAAACTCGGTATTACCGGTTTATTAAATAGAAAGGCTGCCGATGACCAATCGGGACTATGGATCGAAAAGAAGGATCGGGAAATTTCTCCAGAAGAGATCAGTGTGGGGGCACGCATCGGCATCGATTATGCAGGACCTCTTTGGAGCAAAAAGGAATGAAGGTTTAAACTCCAGACCGAAGAAAATATATAAACTGTGCGCGGGAGAGGAGTTGAACCTCCACGCCTTACGGCATACGCACCTCAAGCGTACGTGTATACCAATTTCACCACCCGCGCGTTGTTGTCAAACGATTGTGTCTATCACACTTTCGGTTTGCCCATCATAGCGAAGACTTCGTTTATTTTCAACCTTTTTCGAGAAAGATACAGAATGTCTTTCGAAAAGTACATCCTCCTTATAACCAGTTCACTTTCTTGTTTGGCATACCGTAACTGCCACACTCCTTTAATGTGAGTCACATGACCAGTTGGTCCGAGGAGATTTTGTATCCTACTTCTGATCCACGTAATAAATTTTTCACTAGCTGAAGCAAAGGACAGATAAAACATAAAGCTTGATTTCCATCGTGGATCCCAATATGAATAAAATGATCCATCTCCATCAAAACACCCGCGAAGAAAATCGAAGAAGTATCTGCTTGGAATAAGCACCTCTTTGAGAGTTTTTGATTTGGCAGGACCGATTCCTATTGATTTTAGAAAAAGTAAAAATGATACGTCTCCTGCTTGGATTTGATAGTAGATCTTCTTTTTTTCACCACCACTACCTTTTCTTCCAATGCTATTTTCTAACCTAAAAGCCGTCTTGAAATTTAACACTTGCTCCTTGTCTTTGGAGGTCAAGTTAAAGTGGCGACCGTCAGAATAAACGCATCCATCAGTTGCCAATAATCCCAAAGCATACGCAAAATTGGATGACCACTTAATCTGTATTCGGTTTTGTGCTTTTCTGCCTCTTTTTCCCATAGAATAAGTATACAGCTCAGAGGAAATACCTCAAGGTAAATGCGTATACCAATTAATAATTTGGCCCATCATAGCGGATGCGTCAGCTATTTTCAACCTTCTGCAAAGAAATGTTAGAACAAAGAAAATGCCCCGACGACTTCGTCGGGGCTCGCACAATCGAACGGATCAGAACAGAGGCGGCTTGCTTGAGAAGATCACTACCAATGCTATCACCATCATCACGGCATTGAAACCGAGATTTACGGTGAGGTGGAGATACTCTCGTTCGATCCACCCACGCATGGTGATTGTGTACTGGTGGGCAATTTCCGCAGGGGTCATCGTCCAGCACAGGACGCCATTCTTGTTTCGCACATAGTAATGGGTTCCGTTACCAAATGGATATCCCCATTCTATCCCTGGACCTTGCTCGATCGAGTCATGAACCAGATGTGCTATGAGTGCAAGCGGCGTGAGCCATATCCAGAGTGCGGATAGATCCCAGTACCAGCAGACGATCATTGCAGCAAGTGTGGCCGCAGGGATCATAAACAATGGTTTATGCGGCACACTCTTGTGAGCGCCGGTGACTCTCTTTTGGATAAGGGCTTGGTAGCCCACATCGAGGAAGTCCGGCAGAAGCGCAATTATTGCCGCGACCGCATACTCCAACCAAGTCAGTTGCTTGTCGAAGGCATAGGCTAGCCCACGAGCAATGAAGACACCGAAGGCGGCATCCGCACTTATGGCAAAACCAAGGCCGATACACAATCGGGCAAGGTGAAATAATTTGTAAAACATCCATCCTCCTACGAACAGTTATCAGTCAGCTCGTGATTGAGCTAAAAATGATCCTAGCACTAATATAGGAGTATGTCAATGCCACACGATTTGCCTATAACCCTCTCGTAGTACGCTGGGTATAAACCGAGGCTGGATGATTACGTGCTATAATTTGACTGCATGAAAAGCGACTATGTCCAACATGAAAATAAGGTGGTGGATACCGATTCCATATTCACTCACGTCATGGCAATTGCCCTTGACCCGAGGACCGATCATAAAGAGGGTGTAATCCGTTGTATTACAAGCAGGCAAGGAGATGTTACAGTGAGAGGATATATCGACAGAAGCGAACTCCACATTGCAAAGAAAGGTATGGGCGATAGTTTTACAATAGGAGAGAAATTAAACATACGAAACGAGGCGGAGATAGTCAACGGGCTAAAAGGCAATTTGGATTTTATCGGCCTTGAAGATCCTGATATTTGGATTGATCCAGAAAATGATCTGCTGCACCTTTATTTTACTTTACCACTTATCAATAAGATTGAGCACGATAAAAATCGTATCCATCTCGGGCACGCAGTAGGAAGCAACCTAAGCTCCCTCGAAATGACCTCACCTGCACTCGTAGCCGATATGATAGGTGGTGCAAAAGAATTGTCCGTAGCCCCGATAAACAGCAGTGGGGTTCATCTCAACCTAGTAGAATCAAGTAAAAAAGAAAAGGATTTTACGTATTCTGTAGTAAGGGTCGCTGTGGCTGAAGATATGGGGAAACCCTGGAAGTTCGGTGATATAGTATTCCACCCCAAAGAACACAACATTCCCTGGATTGGCGGACACGCTTCTCCAGGTCCACTCTTTTCAAGGAAATTTATTGATGTCGGTGAAGGAAAGCTCGTCGGTATCATGAATGGTCGCGAGGCAAACCAAAGGGTTGATGGGAAGATAACATATGGAATATTTTCAGTAGGGCTATTTGTCTACGATTATGAGAATGGTCACATCGACTGGGTGTCGCCCGAACCATTTATTAGAGATACTCAAGCACGAACAATTACATTCGCAAGTCAATTTGTTGAGACGTCCGAAAAGGAGGGTTTACTGTACGCACACATAGACGATTCATTTATCAGAGCATACACACTAGATTCCGAGTCCATAAAATCATTACTGTATCTATAGTATACAAAAATGAGCTCGTAGTGAGCTCGTTTATGCCGTAACCGTCTCTGTAGTAGTATCCGCTGTTGGAACAGCTGGCGTACCATGCTTTGTATCTGTATTTTGACCTGGTTCGATAGCGAGCTGACGGCGCATCTGGTGACGGATAGCTTTGGCGGCCTTTTCGCGGATGAAGTAGAGTTTGGCACGGCGAACCTTGGAGCGGCGGACGACTTCGATCTCATCGATCATAGGAGAATAGACTGGGAATGTTCTCTCAACTCCGATACCGTCGATAACCTTGCGAACAGTGAAAGTAGCACCAGCTTCGCGGCCGTGCTTGTGAGAGAGGACAATGCCTTCGAAGGCTTGGAGGCGAAACTTACCCTTGTCTTCAAGGATTTTCTGCCAGACACGCACCTGATCACCTGGACGTACGTCGAGGCTCTGGCGTTCTTGTATATTTGCTGTAGTGATTACCTTCGTGGCCATAGTGGGAATACCTTAACACAGAGTGATTAATGATTCAAGACTTCAGGAAATTACTACATAGGATTTAGGGGCACGGATATTTTTCTGCTGAAAAATTCCTAGTGCTCGAGCCTACGTCGGCACGACTCGCTAGTCGTCAGTCAGGCTCGCAATGTCCCTTCACCTATGTAGTAATTTCCTGAAGTCTGGACACTACTTATACGTAACACCCAACTCCTTGTACGCCGCCTGGAAATCATCAGGTAGAGGGGCGATGACTTTTATGGTCTTGCCTTCCAGATTCACAAATTCTACAGATCGCGAGTGTAGCGCTGCACGGTCAAAGCCCAAGGCCATGGGTCTCTTTGGGGCATACAGACGGTCTCCAACGATGGGATGCTGAAGGGCTACAAAATGCACACGGATCTGGTGTGTACGACCAGTCTTGGGCTCAGCTTCGAGCAATGTAAACTTTACGCCTGCAGGAGTTTTGGTTGTAAAAAGTCTTGTCCAGTAAGTCTCAGCATCGCGCGTCTCGCCACGTGCGCCACGCTGTGCAGACCATTTGCGAAAATCTTGTGAACTCCTCCCTATCGGTCGAGTGATGGTACCGAACTCTTCTTCCATCTCACCCCATACAAATGCCAGATATTTTTTTGTAACAGTCCTATCTTGGAATTGCTTTTTGAGATGAGCGTGGGCTATGGCGGTCTTTGCAATGATCAAGGCGCCGGAAGTCTCCCGATCTAGCCTATGAACGATGCCTGCGCGATTGATCTTCGAACCATCTGGCGCAGAGATAGACTCCCCGACCTCTTTGGCTTCAGGATACTTCTCTTCTACCCAATCCGTAAGGAATGGTCCCCCCGAACGGCCGTCCGAGTGCACCATAATGCCTGCAGGTTTGTTTATGACCACACAGCCAGAATCCTCATAGAGAATGTCTATCTTTATAGAGTCTTTATTGCTCATACCTTGAATATACGCTAATCTGTGTGAATGCGGAAGTGTGCTTGTTCTTTCTTCCAAATACGCGCGATTAGCTCAGTTGGTAGAGCAACTCTTTTACACAGAGAAGGTCGCAGGTTCAAGTCCTGCATCGCGCACCACGATATACAAAATCGCTCCGATGAAAGTCGGAGCGATTTTGTTTTGAGAAGATATCTACCTACCCTATGACCGGTGGAGATTACATCTGAGGAGCAGACGGTTGCGATGGGGCGGAAGATGACATACCATCTTCTTTCTTGCCAGCAAAACCAAGTGCACCAATAACGATACCGAGTACCAGGTGCAGCCAGTTATCAGCACTGTTTACAGGAACAATACCGAGAACTGTTGTGCCCTGGATAAAACCGACGATTGCGAGAATGAGATAAATGATACCGACCACTTTTAGTGTCATTGATGATTTTGCCGGAGATTTGACCGCAATCCATACGAGGATGAGACCAAATACAAGGTGAATCACGTTATGAAGCGTATTCGTCTCAAAGGTTGCGCCCATGCCGACGATACCATTGGGAATGAAGCCAAGGATTCCTACGAGGAGGAAAATGATGCCAAATACGAGAGCTGATTTTTTCGCCATATAATTATAGTTACTGCTAATAATTTGTAATAATAGACCTCTACAATTATACCACGATACCCAGTTCACAAGGCCCAGTAATACACACCTTATCCAGAGCCTATCCACAGGTTTATACCCTTAGTTCCCTCTTAACTGGTGCCCCCTCAAGGTCTCGGATAATGTGAAGTGAGACCCCGTAAGGGTTCTTTGGGTACTTTCAGTATATCAAATCTAGCCCTCTCGGTCTGGGTCTAACTTTCCTAACTTGGAACAGTTGGCACACAAAAAGGCAGTGTTTCAAAAGGATGATTTTCGAGGGTCGAATAGTAAAGCAGCAAG
>JBBQVG010000009.1:0-26772 GCA_038211765.1 Minisyncoccia bacterium
AAATTTCTTGACCCAACGCGTCATGGCCTTCCAAAAATTTTGGAGGAATTGCACGCTGGTATCGATCTCGGGCCCTTCCTCAGCATGTATACCCCAGATGCATAGTCCATAGGCCACTGCCCATGTGTTGTCTTTGACCGACTGCTTGCCATCAACCAGGTTGACTGCTCCGATACGGGCAGGGAGCTTGAGAGCTATCCGCGCCAAAGTATCAATAGTGTTCAAGGCCGAACCTCCGCCGGTAAAAACAATCCCTGCAGGCAAAAGTCCGTTTCTGCCGATCTTTTTCAAGTGAGTTTCTATAAGTTCGAACATATCAGAGAGTCGTGCGGCGATGATCTCTTCGAGCTTTTTGCGCGGATATGAACTGCCAGTAATGGCGCCAATCTTGATCTGTTCCGCTTCTTCTATGGGGACTTTGAGCCCGAGAGCTATATCGTTTGTGATATCGCTTGAGCCTATCTCGAAGACTTCCAAAGAGGTCGGGATATTATTTTCAAATACGGCGATAGAAACAGTCTCGGCTCCAATATTTGCAAGTACACAGCCGGCTATCTTTTGTGTTTTGCCAAGGGTGATGAAGCTCGCGGCTATTGGGGCTGCCATGATGTCTTCTACTTCGACACCGGCAGTGTTTATTGCTTTGATAAGGTCGGCCACATGGTGATCGAGACAGGTGATGAAAAGGGATTTGAGCTCGATCTTGTTGGCGGTCAGACCTTCGGGATTGCCCAAAGCAGGGAAGTTATCGATCTTGTACTGGAGAGGGATGTCATAAATAATTCGTCTATTGGCGCTCGCTACATGTGGAATGTCCTTCTCACATTGCTCATGAAGTTTCTTGATATCCAGATCAGTGATCTCTGCATCAGCACGAGAAGTCATGATGGCAGAGCTTACGGTCACACTCGCCAGTCCTATACCTCCTACACCGACAAAAGCTTTCTTTACTTTGAGTCCAGCCTTTTCTTCAGCAGACTGGACTGCTTTGCGTATAGATTCTGCTGCATCTGCGGGGTTTGTGACGTATCCATGACGAACACCTCGTGTTTCGGCAGTGCCTATACCGATAATCCTCGGTAAGCCTTTTTCATTGCGTTCTTTTGCATTGGCGATAACCACCTTTATTTGAGAGGTGCCCACATCGATGCCTGTGATGATTGATCGTGCCATTTATACCCCGAACTTTTTGCGAATTTTTGTTTCGAGTCTCTCCATTGTACTGCCATGATCGTATCCTTTCAAATGGGTACAGCCGTGGATAAAAAGAAAAGCGATGAAATTTGTATACGAACGGTCAAACTTCTGGGCTTCTTTACGTGCTTCGGTGGGAGAAATGTAGATCTCCCCTTCATTTTTGGAAAGGGGGAAGCTCAAAATATCAGTAGCCTCATTTTTGTTACGATAGATCAGATTTAGCTTCTTGATATGGGCAGGCGGTACAAATGTAACGGTTAATGTATAGGTATCTCCCAGTGTAGCTTTCTTGATAAGCTCAAAAGCGACCCGAGGGATCGTGGCTTTGGTACGGTTGGTAATGAGAAGATTGGTTTTCATATATCAAAAGAAGCAAAGATCTAAAAAGGAAAACAATCTTTCCATCTTCGATCTTTGCTTCTTTGCATCTGTGATTATTTTCCTCCACCGCGTACAGGCTTTACTGGAGCTTTGCCTAGCTTGATCAGTTCTGCCATTTCTGCGCGACGGGTGAGGGTCTTCAAAGTCTTCATCTTCACCTTATAGTGAGACTGGGTGCGCGCATTGAAGCGGAGACTGCGAACACGAGGGATCACTCCAGAACTCTGGACCTTGCGGCTAAAACGGCGCAATACGCCAAGGGCGTTCTCACCAGGATTGCGGCTGACTTCAAGATTTATCATAGGTCGATACAATAACACATCTCTTTATTCAATTGCAAGGTGCCGAGGGATAAAAACGGGCAAGATGTCGTTGATATTGCAGGCCTATATCTTTGCCAATGGGTGAGTCCTTAGACCTTCGGCATACAGTTTTTGAATCTGTCCGATACTAAAGCCAGATTTGTATATTCGGAAATTATCTATGTTACCGAGCATGTTTTGTCCACTACCATCATATCCAAGTGCACCTATGTACAATTTAGGATTTGTAGGGCTTATGTCGGGAGACCCTGGGGTAACTTCATTACCAGGTATGTTTACTCCGTTAACATACATTTTTATGATTCCACTCTTTCGTGTGAGCGCTATGTGGCACCATTTATTAACCTCGGGGGCGAAGGTAAATTTGTAGTAGTCAGCATTAACGTGCATTACCGCCAGCTTATCAGCAACATCATTTTTTCGTAAGAAAATTCCTTCCGTCCATGATCCATCTTCAAAATAAGTTTGTAGTCCAACTAGAGTGGAATGTTTTGCCCAGAATGAAAAAGTAAAATCACCCGTACCAAACTTATAATTGCTTGGTACGGTTATGAAGTCGCCGCTTGTAAACTGGACTGATCTCCCAGAGTTTGGTGTATCTGTTGAACCTATTCCAGTACTGATACTACCGTGATTATTATTTCCTGAGCTGTCTGCTACCGTGGTTCCCGACACTTCATCCATCTCCCAGTCACCCACAATCTCATCCCCAGAAGACTGATAGAGACTACTTTCAAATTGTACCGCAGCCGAAATCTTCGCCTTATCTCTGGCGGCACTCAAACTTGCGAGTATTACACTCGAGAGCATGCTAATAATCGAGATAACCACCAATAATTCGATGAGGGTAAAACCTCTGACCCTTACAGAGAACCTAAATTTTATATTATTCATACCATATATTATAACCCACCCAGCAATTGACTTCATCCCCAGCTTTTGTTAAGTTATACTTCACTATATATGGCAACACAAAACGGATCAAAAACAATCATCGAAAGCATGTTCTCTGCAGGTACGCATTTTGGCCTTGGTCGATCTCGCCGTCACCCTACCACTTCACCTTATATTTTTGGTACCAAGAACGACACAGACATCTTTGATCTCGAAAAGACCGAAGGACTCCTCAGTGCCGCGAAGGTCTTTGTTACTCAGCTTGCCAAGGAAGGCAAGACCATTCTCTTCGTAGGGGGCAAAAAAGAGGCTGCTCTTGCCATAAAGTCAGCGGCGCAGTCTCTCAATATTCCCTACGTCGACAGTCGCTGGATCGGGGGTACTATCACCAACTTCGGTCAGGTCAGAAAGCGCATCGAACGTTACGAAAAGCTTGTTTCTGAGAAGGAAAAGGGCGAACTTGCAAAATACACCAAGCGTGAGCGTATGCTCATAGACAAGGAGATTGCCAACCTCGAAAAGATGTTTTTCGGTATTGTCTCGCTGACAAAAGCCCCTGATGCCATTTTTATTATTGATCCTCGTCACGAAAAGAACGCCGTCAAGGAAGCTGCTGACAAGAATATCCCTGTGATTGCAGTGGCCAGCTCCGATTGCAACATCAATGAGGTCAAATACCCCATCGTAGGCAACGATGCTTCCAAGACCAGTATCGCATTCTTTGTCGATGAGATTGCGGCAGCCTATCGTGCAGGCAAAAGCACCTCATAAATCCTATGCTCAGCCCATTCAATTTTGGGCGGAAACGATCGGCAACTCCGCCCCCTCCGACTGCTCCGCTTACTCCACCGAACACCACCCACCCCACTCCCACAGCCTCAAAAATAGCTCATCCAATCAAACAACCTATCAACCATACACCTCAGAAGCCTTCTAATCCTATGATTACCACTGAACAAATCAAAGCTCTACGCGATAAGACCGGTGTCTCTGTGATGCAGTGCAAGAAAGCTCTCGAAGAAGCTGGTGGTGACGAGGCCAAGGCCATTGTTATCCTGCGTAAGAAAAGTGGTGAACTTGCGGCAAAGAAAGGGGACAGGACTTTTGGTGCAGGTACCATCCAGTCTTATATTCACTCCAATGGCAATGTTGGTTCCATGGTCGAGCTCAACTGCGAGACAGACTTCGTCGCCAATAACGACGGATTCAAAGTTCTTGCACGTGATATCGCTATGCACGTTGCCGCTATCAACCCAAAGTTTTTGAGGAGGGAAGACATCACCGAGGCAGACAAAAAGGTCGCTCGCGAAGTCTTCGAAGGAGAAGTCAAAGGCAAGCCTGAAGCAGTCAGAAACCAGATATTGGAAGGGAAGCTCAATGCATACTTTGCTGAGATGGTTCTTGTTGACCAGCCTTTCATCCGCAATCCAGAAGTTACCATCCAAGGCCTGGTCGACGCCGCAGTCCAAAAATTTGGCGAAAAGATAGCTATCGGCCGCTTCGTCTGCTTTAAGGTTCTCCAGAGCTAGTACAATTTCGCAGCTGATTTTTTGGACTTCTTCTAATTCCTTGATTTCATTATCCTTCCTCCATGTATACTACTATCGGCATATTCTATGGTTCACTCCTTGTCATGATTCTTATGATTGCCCTTAAAGGACGTGAAGTGCGCACAGGACACCCGAGCATCATCTCCCGAATGTTCACCTGGAGTGATCATTTCTTTTCTGCTATATTCAATTACGTTCGCGAGGGCATCTCGTATATCAATAGGCACACATTTATCTCACTTGCCCAGTGGGTTGCCTATCATGTTCTCAGGCATATCCGTGCGTGGTATATTGAGATCAAGCACCGCAGTCTGGAGAATCCGCATTCTAGGAAGGTTATTGACGCGGTGCGTGGTAGGGGAGAGATACGGAAGCACGGTGCGTCGATCTACCTGAAGAGGATCTCGAACGAGTAAGTTAGGGAGTTCACTGTGTCTTTGTATGCCACCTTAGCTCAGTTGGTAGAGCAACTCTTTTGTAAAGAGAAGGTCCCCAGTTCAAATCTGGGAGGTGGCTCCATATAGCTCGTTCATTATTAATCTAAATCCGTAAACTACCCCAATAAAAGTTGATTTTTATTATCCTTGTGTTAGTATTCTCGAACACGCAATCATTCAATTCCATGGCCCGACAAATACACCTTATAGTTATAAAGAATAAAGAAACCGGTGAGACCTACTGGACTCGCAAAAACCGCAAGTCAGTAGAACGCAAGCTAGAGTTCAAGAAATACAGTCCACTGCTCAGGAAGCACGTCGCCTTCAAGGAAGCCAAGAAATAAGCTATAGTGATGGGGAGGCGAAGGCCTCCCTTTACTGTTAATTGATGTTAAAGAGAGTAGGGCGATTAGTTTAGTGGTAGAACAGGGCACTCCAAACGCCCTGGCCGAGGTTCGATTCCTCGATCGCCCGCCTTCGCTATGCCGTATAGAGGTTGTTGGGATTTCAAGTATTTCGTGGCGGCATAGCTACGGCGGGCGAGGCCCTCTGAAAGGACCCCATATAGGCACTGTGCGAATTATGCCAGTGTTATTGACATCTTGTGCATTATGGTATATAATGTAGGAGTTAATAGAAAAGTAAGGCACACTACGACTGTACGTCTTGGATATGGCTTATATTAGCCCCCATATCATCAAATCTGTAATCAACCATTATTTATGAAAAAAACATTACTTATCGGGTCATTCATCTCTGTAGGAATTGCAGGAGTTCTCTTTCTTTCAGCTATTCTCTTTGCTACTCCAGTTTCTGCGGGTATTCTCGATGGCAATTGGGATTGTCTTCCTTTGCCAGTGTGTCCGCCTAGCAGTGGTGGTCATAGTAACAATCGCAACAACTATCCCCGCCAGCAGCCCATCGGCCGCTCTGTTGTAGCTACTCGCGCCCCAACCCCTACTCCAGTAGTTATTCCTCCCGTAGTGATCCCATCTACTCCGGTTGTTACTAACACAAACACCAATACGAACACCAATACTATTTATGTAAATGGGGGGAGTGGTTCTGGTGACAGTTACCCATACCCTGTATATGTTCAGAGTCCTTCCTATTCGTATCCTTCTTATTCTTATCCAGAATATTCATATCCTTCATCTGTACAGCCCTATTATCAGCAGTATCAACAGCCTGTGTATCAAAACTATTATGTTGCGCCGCTTTCGGTCACCTGTACTGCCAATACAGCATTTGCTCCGGTCGGCACTCAGGTAGTTTGGACCGCACGTGTCTCTGGTGGTAATGGGTATTACTCATACATCTGGACAGGTACCGAAGGTCTCTATGGTTACGGTCAGTCAGTCGCTATCGGCTATCGCCTCCCTGGTCTCAAGGAAGCTACAGTAGCGGTCACTTCAGATGGTCAGTCAACCCGTGCTATCTGTGGTCCTGTAAATGTTGGTGTGCCGGTCTATCAGCCAGCACCTCTCCCAGTTCAACCTCCTATCTATCAGCCTCAGTATCCGACAACGCCTATTATCGACATTGCATGTTATGCAACTCCTACCAAAGCCAAGATTGGTCAGCCTGTTACATGGACCGCTCAAGTACTAGAAGCTGTTCCGGTAGCTCGTTACTCATGGACAGGTACGAGTGGTCTCGATGGCTCACAGCCTTCCGTCACAAAATATTACACTTCTGTCGGAATAAAAAAGGCGACCATTAGTGTCACATTGGTTGATGGTAGAACTGCCGTTCGATCGTGTGCTTCTGGTGTGAGCGTTAGTTCTACAGTTGCTGCAGCAACGGCTATGACTCAGGCTCCTACCTTCGTTTATCCTCCTCAGACAGCACAGCCAGTTATGGATCCGTACGGGGTCAGTGCTCAGGCTGCAGCCCCATTCTTCTCACTGAACAATGTTCCTTGGGGATGGGTGGCATTCCTGATCATTCTCGTTCTCTTTATTACCGTCATCTATCTCATCTTCAATAGGTATAAGATATAAGCTCGTACCGAGGTCACACCTCACCAAAGCAAAAAGGCCCTAAAGTAGGGTCTTTTTGTTGCACTGTACGTGGTACAATGGGCTTGACAGAACTAGTAGTTGGTTGGGACGGGCGAACCACCTTCGCTCCCCAGATTCAAATGATTCCATGTGAACATAGTCTATGCGGTAATGTTCGCCATGGCACGTTCCGTTTAGCGGTTACGGCAGCAGAACTGCTGTATGCTGTACCCATGAGCGTGAGCAGGTTCTTCATGGACAGCTCAGGGTTCCAGGTTGTCGAATCTTAAGATCGGGCTCGACAGCACAAAAGCGCGCAGTCATTCCTCACTGCGCGCTTATTCGTTTCTAGTTGAATAAAACTAGTGAGTTTATATCCTCCCACTAATCTCCTTCGTAAACTTTTCTATAACTTCTTCGATAGAAAGCTGCTGACCCTCGGTCTTTTGATCACTCTCAGCACGCTTTTCCAGAGTCACCTTGTTTGCTTGAATATCTTTTTCTCCCAAAATAATAAAATAAGGTATGTGTGCCGTCTTTGCATTACGGATCTTTTTACCAAAACTGTCGTTAGAGAGGTCGATCTTGGAACGAATGGCGAGGGCAGAGAGAGCCTCATGAACTTTCTGGGCAGCGTCAAAGTGCGCCTCGGCAACAGGGATAACTTGTACCTGGACAGGTGAGAGCCATAGAGGGAAGTTGCCTGCATAGTGCTCGATCGCAATACCCATGAAGCGCTCCAGTGATCCGGAGATAGCGCGATGTATAACTACCGGTCGTTCTTTCTCACTCTTTTCGTTGGTAAATGAGAGGTCAAAACGCTCAGGGAGATTGAAGTCACACTGAATAGTGGCGAGCTGCCACGATCGGCCGATGGCATCCTTGAACATAAAGTCCAGTTTTGGACCATAAAATGTAGCTTCACCCTCGACTCGGCGATAGTTGAGGTTGTTTGCCTTGGCTGCTTGTTCCAGTGCATCTTCGGCAGTCTTCCAAACTTCGTCAGTGCCGAGGTATTTGCTGGTGTCTTTACTATCGCGAACCGAAAGGGAAACCCAGTAGCCGTCCATCATTCCAAAGGTGGTGTAGAACTTTTTGATAATCTCAACAATGGTGGAGACTTCCTGTTCTATCTGCGATACACGACAAAAGAGGTGTCCATCATCTTGCGTAATAGAACGCACCCGAGTGAGGCCGGCTAGTTGACCTGACTTTTCATCGCGGTAGACGGTGGCAGGTTCAAAGTAGCGTACAGGCATATCACGGTAGGAAAACTGGTTGTCAGCAAATATCTGCATATGGTGAGGGCAGTTCATCGGCTTCATAAAGAACTTTTCTTCTTTGCCCTGGACGCGGAAGAGTTCGTCACCAAACTTGGCTGCATGACCAGAGGTGATGTACAGCTCTTCTTTTGCGATATGCGGCGTCCAGACACGGTCGTAGCCACGCGTACGGTGTAGTTCCCAGAGATAGTTCTCGATCTCTGTGCGGATGACCATGCCCTTGGGTTGAATGAGGGGTAGTCCAGGACCTACCAGAGCTGACATGGTAAAGAGTTTGAGCTCCTTGCCAAGTTTTTTGTGATCGCGTTTCTCAGCTTCGGCCATCATGGTTTCGTAGGCATCGAGCTCGGCTTTGCTTTCGAATGCTAGCCCATAGATGCGGGTGAGCATCTTGTTGGCGGCGTCCCCTCGCCAGTATGCTCCGGCGATGTGGGATAATTTGAATGAGTCGGAAGCAATGTCGGTAGAAGGATTGTCTGAATGACCACCACGGCAGAGGTCGGTGAATACGGATTCATCCACAAGGGTAGGTCTTGCGGAACTGCCAGCACTATAGAGCGTGATCTTTTCACCCTTACCCACGATCTCATCTATGAGTTCCAGTTTGTACGGATTGCCAGCAAATGCCGTACGAGCCTCATCTGCCGAAACTTCCTTTCCTGCCATTTCCTTCCATGAGGGAAGTAGTTTGCGCATCTTCTTTTCTAGATCTTTGAGGTCTTTTTCGGTAATAGGTTCTTTGAATTCAAAATCGTAATAGAAGCCATTGTCTATAGCTGGTCCAATGGTGGGTTTGGTTTCTGGGTACAGTTCGAGGACTGCCGCAGCCAACAGGTGTGCAAGGGTATGGCGCTTGTGTTCGAGTACCTTGGAATTTTCTGGATTCATGGAGGAAATCATAGCATTAGTTGGTCGGTGAAGGGAGGGGAGTTGACGTGACTCTATATTTGTGTTAAGTTCAAAATCGAACACTGTTGATTTTTGACAGTAAAATAAGCTCAAACAAAAAAGGACTTCACATGAAAATTATTCCTCGGATCTATCAGAGGTGGGCCACTACGGCCGCTCTAAAGGGATTGCGAGGACCTCTCGTGAGAGCCCTCGTTGTCCTGGCGACTGGTCTGGGCAAAACCCTGACCGCTGCATTCGTTGCCAAGGAGCTTCGCGCAAAACGCATTCTCTTCTTGGTCCACAATAACTTCATTCTGAAGCACGCCGTTGATGAATTCCATCTTGTCTTCGATGAGGAGACAGTGATGGCAACCTACAACGGAATGTCCAAGAATGGGGTTGAGAAAGCCGACATCGTTTTCTCTACATGGCAGACGATGGGTAAAAGTCTCAAGAAATGGGAGCGAAACCACTTTGATCTTATCATCGTGGACGAAGCTCATCACTCAGAGGCAGATACCTACAAACCGGTGCTCGAATACTTTTACGCCCCGAAACTTGGCATAACTGCCACGCCGGATCGTGAAGACAAGGCTGACATTCGTGACGTTTTCGGTCCCGAGGTCATCAACGTAACGCTTGAAGAAGCCATCGCCCGTGGATGGCTACCACGAATCGAGTATCACGTCATCACTGACGAGAGTCTCGATGACGGTGCGCTTCAAAAGATTGCGGCTGAAATCCGTGAAGCAAAGAGGCGCTTCACTATGGCGGAAGTAAATCGCCGTATCTTTATCAAAAAGCGTGACGTTGAGATCGCAAGGATTATTAACGGCTATGATGAAAAAGCAGTTGTCTTCTGTGCCTCAATCACTCATGCCGAAAGGTTGGTGAAGTCACTCAAACTCGCAATAACATTCCATTCTCAAAAAGGCAGGGATCAGGCAGATACCTGGAAGAAAAATCAGGCAACACTTGCTCATCTGAAAGACGGAATGGTTCGTCGGGTTTGTGCGGTAAATGCCTTCAACGAAGGTGTGAACGTGCCATCCGTCGGGCTGGTTGCTTTCTGTCGCGTTACAGGAGTTTTGACAGTTTTCCGTCAACAGCTTGGTCGCGGGCTTCGTCCTGGAAAGGATAAGCTCATCGTCCTCGACTTTGTCGGAAATCTCGAGCGCATCCAGTTGGTGCTCGAGATGATGAACAAAATCTCTGACCTTCACGAAGAATACACTCCGAAAGGGGAAATCGAACGTGAGGGTTATGTGCGGCAGAAATTCGAAGTGTCTGGCAAAGGATTTGAGTTCACCTTCTCTGACAAGGTGGTGGACTTGATGAAAGTGCTCGAGCACTGCGAACGGGATTTTTATCCCACGTGGCAGGAAGCTAGCGATTCGGCGAAAGCTCTCGGAATAGACAACCGGGATGAGTATTTGAAACGTTACGGCGAAGATGAAAAACTCACCTCTAATCCTCGGCAAAGTTATGCCGACTTCCCGGGATGGCCAACATTCCTCGGTCGACAAAAACGTGTCACTGATCCTTATCTGACTTGGCAAGAAGCTGGGAAGGCGGCGCGCAAGCTCGGTGTGAAAACAAATAGGGATTACCTACGACTCTACAAAAAAGACCCGCGCCTTCCGTGCCAGTTGTATCGGGTCTATCCTGATTTTCCCGGTTCCGTTGTTTTCTTTGGCGGAGAAGTTCATGAGAAATACGAAACATGGCAAATGGCCCGAAAAGCCGCCAGAAAGTTGGGAATCAAGACCTATACGGAATACAAAAAACGAAGTAAGGAAGATCCGAGGTTGCCGTTGACGCCGGAAGGTTTCTACGACAATTTCCCAGGTTACGCACCTTTTCTCGGTCGCAAGGTTGAGGAGAAGTATAAAACTTGGCAGGAAGCAGCAAAGGCTGCCAAAAAGCTAAGGATCACTTCGCAGAAGACGTACCAACGTCTCTACAAAAAAGATCCTCGGCTTCCGGCGCGGCTTGAGCGCTATCTGAATTTTCCAGGGCTCATTGTATTTCTCGGTGGAACTGTAAAAACGTTCTACCCAACGTGGCAACGGGCAAGTAAGGCTGCACGCAAACTGGGCTTTAAGGCACGTCCTGACTACAATGCGGGCTACAAGAAAGATTCGCGTCTTTTTAGTAATCCGGACAAAGGGTATAAGGATTTCCCTGGTTGGAAAAAGTTCCTTGGAACCGACTAATCAACCACTACCGTGTAACAGACGGTAGTGGCTTTTTATTTATGTTTAGAACGCATTTTTTGCTCTATGAAATAGTTTTTTATTTCTCCGAAATGTAGGTCTCTGATGATATAATACCTGTGTGCCCCGAAACTCCATCTATGTTTTTATTGATGCATCAAATTTATGGCAAGCTCAGAAAGCTAAGGGCCGTTTTCTTGATTATTCAAAGATAGTCGAGTACATAAAAAATACGTATTATGGCAGCACGATAAAAGTATTCTATTACACTGCCTATCCTGCCACAGGAACCAGATCCTACAGTCTCGACGGGAAGCATAAGTTCTACACATTTCTTAAAAAAGGTCTGGGATTTGAAGTTAGAAAAAAGAAATTGAAAAGAATACATACTATTGGAGATCATGGAGAAATTATCGAAGAAAAAGGAAATATGGATGTAGAGATTACGATTGATGCCGTGGACCTGGTCTCGGAATACGATACAGCAGTCCTTTTTTCAGGAGATTCTGATTTTCTTCCCTTGGTAAAATATTTGAGAAATCAAGACAAGAAAATTCATATAATTTCTTCAAAAAATAATATTTCCGAGGAATTGCGCACTGGTGCGGATGGGTATACTGATATACTACAAATCAAAGATGCAATATGGGGCAGAGAGTTAAAGAGACGTGTTGAATTGAACGTCAACGAAAGTAGCCCTCCGGGTGGAGGGCTACTCTAGGATGTTATACCCTATCAGTTACGTATAACCAATAGACAATATTAGTATATACGGTTAGGATATTAAATCAAGCACATGAATTCAGAATCATCATTTACAAAACCCGCTCACCTTCACCCCATGACTGCACTCATTCGTGAGATTCAGACCATCTTTACTGAGATTGGTTTTGAAATGGCATTCGGCCCAGAGCTCGAGAGTGAGCATTATGTTTTTAATGCACTCAATATTCCACCCAATCATCCAGCTCGTTCGATGCAAGATACATTTTGGGTTACTCCGCCGAAAAATTTGACTACTGCCGACAAACTCGTCCTGCGAACCCATACCACTGCCGTGACTGCCCGCATGCTCGAACAGGCACAAAAAGAGGGGAAGTTTCCTATTCGCAAGATTTTTCCAGGCAAGACCTTTAGGAATGAGGCTACAGACGCCACCCATGAGGCTCAGTTTTTCCAACTAGATGGCGTCTATGTAGACAAGAAAGTTACCATGGCTGATCTCAAGGGAACTCTGATGTATTTTTACAAGAGACTTTTTGGTGAAGATGTGGAGATTCGTTTTCGCCCGAGCTACTTCTCATTTACCGAACCCTCTGCCGAAGTCGATATGAAATGGAAAGGCAAGTGGTTGGAGATGGCTGGGTGTGGACTCATACATGAAAATGACTTCAAGGCGGCTGGTATCAACCCCGATGAATGGTCGGGTTGGGCTTTCGGTGGGGGACTCGATCGTATCCTGATGGTCAAGTACGGTATCGATGATATCCGGTCATTGTATTCGGGAGATTTGAGATTTGTAAATCAATTCTAGGTGGAAGGTTGAGAGTGGAAAGTAGAGGGTAGGAAACACAAAGTCTATGGCAAAAAGCTATGAAAACCTGAAAATATGGAAGGACTCAATGGATTTGATTCAAGAAATCTATACGTTGACTTCACGTTTTCCAAAACAAGAATTATTCGGTATAGTTTCGCAGATACGAAGATCAGTTATTTCCATTTCATCTAACATTGCCGAAGGTTCGAGTAGACCAAGTAGAAAGGATTACTGTAGGTTTATTGATATCGCGATCGGTTCTTTGAATGAAACTGAGAATTTATTACAAATATCTGCTAGGCTTAATTATATTTCAATTCCTGAGCTTAATAGTTTAATGGATAAAATTGCTACAATAGGAAGTTCTCTCGGTGCGTTTCGGAAATATTTAACAAAACATTGAATTTATGTCTTCTACCCTCTACTCTCCACCTTCCACTTTCTATCTATGAAAATATCTTACACAAAATTACAGACTTATTTTGAAGACACGCTACCTTCACCTGAAGTTTTGGCAGAGGCCCTGAGCTTTCATTTTGCAGAAGTAGAAAGTGTCGAAAAAGAAGGAGATGACTCCATCCTCGATATCAAAGTTCTTCCAGATCGTGCAGGCTACGCCAAGTCTTACGAAGGCATTGCTCTGGAGGTATCAGCCATCCTTGAGCTCAAAAGAAAGTCTTCATTGATCCCTGTTATCTCATATGAAAATAGTTTTACTGTTGACCCGGGCAAGATCCGCGATGTGTTGGCCTTGGATATTACTAACGAAGAGATGGCTTCCTTGCTGGCGCGCCTGGATATCAAGGTTGAGACAGTTTCGGATGGTCTGAAGCTAGCGATTCCTTCCAACCGTGCCGACCTCAAAAGTTGGCGTGATATTCCCGAAGAAGTTGCACGTATCTGGGGCTATGACAATATTCCGGCCACTATTCCGGAGCCAGTTTCCGCAAGGGTAGGTCTTGGGGTCGATAAGCTGTTTTACTATGCCGAAAAGATCAAAAATTTTCTTATAGAAAAGGGATTTTCCGAAGTGTATACGTACTCGCTTGTTTCTGCAGGGGAATACCATATCGAAAAGTCAGTCGCATCTGACAAAAACTATTTGCGTACAGATCTTGCGCAGGGGATTGCCAAATCTCTTGAGCTCAATGCAAAGAATGCCGACCTTCTTGGGCTAGATCAGATAAAGATTTTTGAGATCGGCCAAGTGTTTCCGAAAGACGGTGAACGAACGTCACTTTCTATAGGTATCAAAAATGTAAAGAAGAGCAAAGATAAGGCGAAGGATAAGATCAAGGTTGTGCGTGACGGACTCTTAAAATTCATTGATGCCAACGCTACTATTCTTTGTACGGTTGATGATACTGGTGGCCTGATTTCGATCGGGGGTAAAACAATAGGTATGACCAACAATGTCGAAGGGATCATGGAGCTCGATATGGGTGCTCTAGTTGCAACCTTACCAGAACCTCAGTCCTATAGTGATTTGAAATTCGGCAAAGCTTCGACCGTGGCTTACAAAAAATTCTCGCAATACCCATTCATTGTTCGCGACATCGCAGTGCTCGTTCCTGAAGCTGTTTTGGCTGACGAAGTTTGGGGTTATATTCAAAAGGGAATAAGCGACGCCGGCGCACTCCCGATCCTTGCCCGACACTCACTCTTTGATACTTTCAAAAAAGACACCAAGACTTCCTACGCCTTTCGAATGGTATTCCAGTCTATGGATAAGACGCTTACTGACGATGATGTAAATAAGATTATGGAGAAAGCAAACGAAGAGGTGAAGGGTAAAGGTTGGGAGGTGAGGTAAATAGTTTAGGTAAGAATGACCTCCTCCCCGGACTCTCGCTTCAGTTCGCCCCGGGGTTTCCTTTGATGACCACGAGGACTCACCCTCATCATGGTAAGAATCTAGCCACTTTAGCTAACTAAAGTGCCCTAACTGCTGACCAATTCATCCGCTCCATCCAGTGTTGATCGCCATGGTGTGTATACGGTTGGGGTTTTCGGGATAATAAAAAAGTACCGCATTGAGCAGTACTATAGACACAAAGTGCTTTGATTAGGCCGCCATCGCCAGTGGAGAAATGAGCAAGCTTTTTCGGGGAACGTGAACTACGAGGTTCAGCCCCGTTTCGAAGCTCAGGCTGATCCGCCGATTTTTCAAATATTTGACCTCGACAGATGCGATTTCGGCGGCACTCAATGAAAGTCCCCGTTGGGATATCCTGTGGAATACGCCAAAGGGGCTGCTAAACAATAGATCCAATGATTCAAATTCGGACCCACATGTAGGGGTGGCACGTAGGTAGCTTAGCGTCCAAATGCGCCTGCGTTTTTTGAAGGAAACTCGTACGCCCAGCAACCTTTCGACGGAAACAGCAATGTCAATGCTCCTCTTCATATTCCATAGTATAATTGTCTTATTAAGATGATTTGTCAATGAATTTATGCTTTATAAATCCCCCTGTGTATGCTATACTTTAACTACTAAAAGAAGCACTAAAAGCTCATATTTATGGCCGATAAAACCAAGGATTCGCCTGAGCAGAGAGCTTCAGCGGAACAAAGAAAGAAGGAGAAAAAAGACGCCGCAACAGGTGGCTATGATGCTTCATCTATTACCGTCCTTGAGGGTCTAGAACCTGTCAGGAAGCGTCCTGGCATGTATATCGGTACAACGGGGCCAGATGGACTACACCACCTCATAACTGAGATTTTTGACAACTCTCGTGATGAAGCCATGGGAGGTCATGCAAATGACATCGAGGTCACTTTTCTCCCCAACAACCGTGTCCGTGTAGCAGACAACGGTCGTGGTATACCTGTTGATATTCACAAAAAGAGCAAACTATCTGCTCTCGAAATGGTCATGACTGTTCTCCATGCAGGAGGTAAGTTTGGGGGTGAAGACAGTGGTTACAAAGTTTCCGGAGGTCTCCACGGTGTAGGTGCATCTGTGGTCAATGCCTTGTCAGTTTATACTCGAGCACTGGTCCATCGCGATGGTGGTATTCATATGCAGGAGTACAGTCAGGGCAAACGTAAAGCTGCAGTAAAGAAGATCGGTTCCTCAAAGCTTCATGGAACCATAACAACGTTTGAGCCAGATCCAGAGATTTTCAAAGAGGGTATAGCTTTTGACCCAGCACGTATCGTTGCTCACATGCGTCAGCAGGCGTATCTGGTCAAGGGTCTGCGCATCACGGTTATCGATGCGCGTGCCCAGGCGGCTACATTCGGTTCAGACGAAGAACTTTTCTATATTCGCGACACGGGTGCCGATCTCCCTTCGCATTCATTCTATTTCGAAGGAGGCCTACTCTCATTGGTTCGCTTCACCAACCAACATCTCAAGCCCGTTCATAAAAATATTTTCTATATCGAACGTCAGGTAGAAGGTGTCGAATCTGTCGAGGTTGCACTTCAATACACCGACGAAGTCGTACCGCACCTTATGGCTTTTGCTAACAATATTTACAACCCTGAACATGGTACCCATGTCACCGGTTTCAAAACAGCACTTACTCGTACTCTCAATACTTATTCCAAGAACAATAACCTGGCAAAAGGCGAAGAAGCTTTCACTGGTGACGACGCCCTCGAAGGTTTGACCGCCGTTGTCTCGGTGAAGCTCCGTGAGATCCAGTTCGAAGGTCAGACCAAAGCCAAATTGGGTAGTATGGAGGCACAAGGTGCCGTAGCTACAGTTTTCGGTGAAGCTTTCTCTGCGTTCTTGGAAGAGAATCCAGACGATGCGCGCTCTATCATCGGCAAGGTGATCCTGGCCATGAAGGCCCGCAAAGCCGCCAAAGCCGCCAAGGACAGTGTTTTACGCAAAGGTGCTCTCGAGGGTATGACCCTTCCCGGAAAGCTCGCTGACTGTCAGTCCAGTAGTCCTGCAGACTCTGAACTATTCATCGTAGAAGGAGACTCAGCTGGTGGTACTGCCAAGCAGGGAAGAGATCGACGTACCCAAGCCATTTTGCCACTTCGAGGAAAGATTTTGAATATAGAACGTGCCCGACTGGACCGCATGCTTGGCTCTGAACAGATCAAGAACCTGGTACTTGCACTGGGTACAGCCATCGGAGACACATTCGATATCACCAACCTTCGCTATCACAAGATCATCCTGGCAACCGATGCTGACGTCGACGGAGCGCACATTCGTACGCTCATTCTCACCCTTTTGTATAGATATTTCCGACCACTCATCGATACAGGCTATGTCTACATTGCTCAGCCACCTCTCTACAAGGTAAAGCGTGGAAAAGAAATCCTCTATTTCTATTCTGAAGAAGAAAAGAACAAAGCTCTTGGCAAGGATGCAGAGATACAAGAAGAGGAAGAGGTTTCAGATCTTGCCGCCGAAGATGCACGTGAACGACTTTTGTATGCTGCCGGCGAAGGCGAGACCTCATCGAGCGAGTCGAGGACGGGTAACCAGCGATTAGCGCCCGCAGACTCGCGAGATGATGGTGGCGCTGGAGCCGGTAGGTCACCAAAGATCTCTATACAACGCTACAAGGGTCTCGGTGAAATGAACGCCGATGAACTCTGGGAGACTACTATGGATCCAGCTGTACGTATTTTGAAGCAAGTAACTGTCGAAGATGGTCAGGAAGCTGACAAAGTATTCGATATGCTCATGGGAGATGACGTGCCTGCTAGAAAGTCATTTATTCAAAGCAATGCGAAGTTGGCGACGCTAGATATATAAGATATTTTTCACTGTCTACACCGTCCTAACCTTGAGTTTCGACTGTCTCTTTTTGTCTAGTTTTGGCAATTTTAATATCAAAAGACCATGTTTCTCTACGGCTTCTGCCTCGTCGACGTCGATCTCTTCGGGAAGCTCCACTGTTCGTGAGAATGAACCCCAATACAACTCGCGAGTAAAATAATCATCTTCATTTGCGACTTTTTCTTCTTCACGCTTGCCGGATATGGTCACGCGATCGCGAGTGATGGAAACATCGAGATCGTCAGGACGGACACCTGCGATCATGCTCTTGATGACGATCATCTCTGGGGTCTGGTAGACATCAACAGTGAGCTCGGCGTCTTTTTCTGCCTCTTCTTCCCAGTCTTGAGAGTCATCTTTGGTGGCGATACGTCCGCGATGAGTCGCGGCTGGTGCATCATCATCCATGCGGACGGTTCCAGTAAGTTTTTCGAAGAATGATCTCTTGTCTTTGGCCATGATATTTTAAAAGAATTATTAGATTAAACTTTCACTGCCTTTACTTCCTCAAACAAAATGATCAGGATGACAGTGGCTCCCCAGATCCAAGCAAATGTCTTTAGGGCATCACCAGCGGCACCGCTTATTATAGACAAGTTGAAGGCCGCATGCAAACCACTAGCAAGGATAATTCCGATAATAGCCGAGGTATACTTGACGATACGAGGTTTGTAAAATGTAAATCCGAGCGTAAAACCGATGAGCGCGGTCGAAACTATATGAACGAGCGTAGCTCCCATAAAGCGCATGTTGCCAGTCATGACCCCTACACTGACATTACCATTTGAAAGAGGTCCCATAACAAAGAGAAGATTTTCGAGAGCCGCAAAACCAAGGGCGGCGGTAATGCAGTAGATCATGGCATCGATAGGCTCGTCATTTGATCTGCTCCAGAGAGCGATGAGAGCCACTGCTCCGAACTTTACTACTTCTTCTATAATAGCCCAAAAGATGTATCGTGATGAGATATCCGTAACAATAGTTCCGACGTATTTTTCAGCAAAGATAGCTACGACTACTGCCAGAGAGCCGCCAAGGAAGGTGGCTGCAAGGAGTGCGCGTGGTTCAGGGTGGAGAATATCTTCACGGCTCCAGAAGTAGAGCCAGATGAAGGATGGAAGCAGGCCTGCAAGGAGGGCATATATAAAGTTCAGCGTGGTCACGTTGACAATTATAGCAGATTGTTGAAAAGGCACCTGTGGGTATGTGCTCCTCAAGACACGCTGAAAACTCTGCAGAGTTTTCACCTAGTTTCGGCCTTCAGTCTGCTGACTTCAGGCCTGCAAATGTCTCTCTGAGCACATACCCACAGGTGCCCTCCCACTGCTATAATTACTACGTGCACACGCCTAAATATATAATCGGTATCGACGAGGTAGGAAGAGGCCCCATCGCTGGTCCTGTGGCTGTCGGATGTTGTGTATTTTTGACACCGAACGCACGAAGGTTATTTAGGGGAGTAAAAGAGTCAAAGCAATTGACTGAAAAACAGAGGGAAGTGTGGTTTGAGCGGATTGAAAAAGCTCGCCAAGGCGGACATATAAACTTTTGTGTGACATTCCAAAGTCACAAGGTTATTGATACTCGAGGATTGTCATACGCCATCCGTAAGGCGCTTTCGATTTCGCTACAGTCATTACAGATCGATCCATTGCATGCGCGAGTGCTACTCGATGGGGGATTGAAGGCGCCGGTTCATTATCCTGATCAGAAAACTATTATCAAAGGCGATGAAAAAGAAACCATCATTGCCCTTGCTTCTATTTGTGCCAAGGTCTTGCGTGATCGCCGCATGAACCTTTTGGCAAAGAAATATCCGCAGTACAAGTTTGAAAATCATAAAGGCTATGGGACCAAGGGACATTATCGGGCACTTAGGAAGTATGGGGTTTTACCCATGCATCGTCTGAGTTTTATTGGAATTAAGTAAACCTCATAATAAATCAACAAGATGAACTCTGGTCACATAGATTGGAAAAAAGTCGCAGTAACTACTCTTGTTGGGGGTTACTTATTGTACTGCCTTCAGCATCAATCCACTGGTCATATTATTGACTCTATTGATCTTGTTATCCATGAAGCTGGACATACAGTTTTCTCACTGTTCGGCACTTTTTTACATGTATTTGGAGGCTCACTTTTGCAAATCCTTATCCCAATAATATTTAGTGCCTACTTCTATCTTCGCCGGGATTATTTTTCTGTTTCGGTGGTTGGTTTGTGGGTGGGCTACAACATTATCAATGTGTCGGTATATATGGCTGACGCTATCGCGATGGATCTCCCACTTCTTGGTGGTGATGGCGTTCTTCATGATTGGAATATTCTTTTTTCAAATGCAGGTGTTCTGGGCCATTCTCTACTTATTGCAAACATCGTCTATGGCCTCGGAGTGATGATATTCGCAGGATCGTGGATAAGTAGTTTTATTTGTGCTCGGGGTGGGAGTCGAACCCACACTTCCAGTTTAGTGGAAACAGGATTTTAAGTCCTGCGCGTATAACCAGTTTCGCCACCCGAGCGTAAGGTAACGGAGGCCACGGCGAGAATCGAACTCGCGTATAGCTCTTTTGCAGAGAGCCGAATTACCACTTTTCTACGTGGCCGATGAAGGCAGAACTGATTCTACTGCTTTCCGCTGATTTCGTCTATTCTCTGTCGATTCTTCTCACCAGCATCGATGTCTACATCGAAGAAGGGGACACGACCGATACGCGAGTGGCTGGTAACATATTCACGAAAATCAGAGAGGCGGCGACGCATGAATTCTACCGCTTCTATTTCTTTTTCTTCAGGAAGTACAGTAATGAGAATACTAGCTCGGCCACCGCGACTCATAACCTCGACAGCAGTGATGGTGATCAGTGATTGTCTGTTTGATTCTTTTGAGAAGAATTCCGCCGCAAGTTCGCGGAGAAGTTCTTGAAGTTTTTGATGTTTTTGTTCCATGATGGTTGTGATTTATTCGTGTTATACATGCTTCTCGTTTTACGCATGCTTTTCAACTGTCTTTATGGCCTCTATCCTATCTCCAGCGGCAATCTCGACTTTTGCTTCTACCATCATGCCAAACTCATGACCCTCGGCCACTTCTTGGGTGCGTTGTTTCTTGGTTTGTAGCTCGCGAATCTTGCCACGACCGATCTCGGCTCCCCGACGCATAATACGGATATCGTTACCACTCTCGATAGTCCCTGTCTCTACTTTGCCACCGATAACCTGGCGGTCTTTCTCTTTTGAGAAGAGTGCAAGGATCTGAGCACGGCCTATCATTTCCTCCATATATTCTTTTGGTACTTTTGCCATGACGGCTTCACGCACAAACTCAGCCAATTCGTAGATAATAGCGAATGTCTTTACGGTCACTCCCAAGCGTTCGATCATCGCTTGAGCCTTTTTGTCTGGTGGGGCATTGAAGCCAAGAATAATAATATTGGGATCACTTTGAGCTGATTTGATGTCATTTTCATTGATATCCCCGATGCCCTCGGAAACAATCTTGATCTTTACTTTGTCGTGTTGGATCTTTGCAAGCTCATGTCTGACACCTTCGAGACTGCCTATGACATCTGCCTTGATAATGAGAGGGAATGTCGAAGGTGGGAGGACTGGGGAAGTAGGAGTTACAGAAGAAGATGTTGTTGAGGAAGCAGTCGCAGAGGATTGATCTGCAGGCGTGGTAGCCGGCACAACAACAGGCTTTGTTTTGGATAGGGCCTGTCTCTTTTGCTCAGCGGCGAATTCTTCGGCGATATGTTCGGCCTCTTTTTTATTTTTGACAACTTTGAATTCATTTCCTGCTGCGGGGACTTCACTCCAGCCATTGACCCGTACAGGCATGGATGCAGTACCGATCTCTATCTTTTCACCTTTGAAATTTTCAATGAACCGAACGGGTGCAGAAGCAGTACCGGCTACTAAGTAGGACCCTACAGTCAGAGTGCCATCTTTGATGAGGAGGGTGGCGGAGATGCCTTTGCGTGCATCGAGAGTTGATTCGACGACTACACCTGATGCGGGTGCGTCTAGCTTGGTCTTGAGGTCGCTCATTTCGGCTACGAGCATGATCATGTCCATCAGTTCAGGAATACCTTTTCCGGTCACTGCAGAGATGGGCACAACAGGGGTATCGCCGCCCCATCCCTCTACATAGACCTCGTTTTCTCCGAGACTTTGCATGGCCTTGTCGACATTGGCGTTGGGCTTGTCGATCTTGGTGATGGCTACGATGAAAGGGAGCTTGCTCTCGCGGATATTTTTGAGCACTTCGATAGTTTGTGGTTTGACTCCGTCTTCTGCAGAGACGATAAGAATAGCAATGTCAGCGGCCCGTGCTCCGCGTTCACGGATACCGGTAAAAGCGGCGTGACCAGGAGTATCTAAAAAAGTGATGGTACTTTTTTTACCTTCTGCAGTTGTATGATCTACCTGATATGCACCAACATGCTGGGTGATCCCGCCAGCTTCACCGGCTACGACGTTGGCTTTGCGAACATAGTCAAGGAGAGTGGATTTGCCATGATCGATGTGACCCATGACTACAACCACCGGAGGGCGGGCAGTAGAAGATGCAGGCGCTGTGCCCGTATTTGTGGATTCTTTTGGCATGACGGTGATCGACGGCGTTCCATGATATGGAAATTAGAGTCTACCAGAAAAGCAGAATGTTGACAATACAATTTTACTCTGATTTTATTTTAACCCCTTCATCGCCTCATCCAACGACTCGCGCTCCTCATCTGACAACTCGTGCTCCGACTGACGCTTCTTTACGGGCTTTGAAAAAACACTGACATGTTCGCGCGAATAGAGACTGGAAATGATCACGCCGTCACCTTCTTCGTTCAGAAAGGCTGTTGAGAAACTTTGGTTACCTCCACCGCCTGTACCCTTGAACGGATTGAAGCGCACCGTGTGGACAGACTGCACACTTTTGCGCAGGCGTTTTTCGACTGTATCGAGGTAGGTTTCCATCTCTCCACGAAACTTGTGAAAGTCGTCCTGAGTCTTGGAAATATGAGTAAGTGATTCGCCGACATGGTCGGAATTGATACCTATGAGAAACTTGCGGAGCTTGAGGTGCATATGGATGACAAAGCCTAGCGTGACCAGCAATACAACGGAAAGAATGATAAGGCCAATAATGGTTGGATCAAAAGAAGTTATTGAAGACATGGTGAATATTATATGCTAAATTCTGATCATGTCCAAAAAGTCATCGCCACGTATCTATCTCGACTACGCCTCACTCACCCCTATTGACCCAGTTGTCGCAAAGGATGTGGAGAAATATTCAACCAACGAATACGCCAATCCTTCATCACTCTACAAAGAGGGGGTATCAGCAAAGAAAGCCCTCCAGGACGCAAAAAAGAGGGTGGCCGCATTTCTCACGGCTCATCCAGATGAGATCATCTTTACTTCTGGGGGAACCGAAGCAAATAACCTCGCTATTATTGGTTCCGTTGAGGCTTTGCGTCTGCAAGGCGTTGAGTACAAGGATATGCACGTAGTTACGAGCATTATCGAGCACTCGTCGGTTCGCGAATGTGTTAATTATTTGAATGAACGAGACGTCAAGAATGATGTTGTGGGAGTGAATAAGAAGGGGATCGTCGATCTGGAGCAACTCGAAAAAGTCATCAAGCCAAACACTGTCATTGTGTCGGTTATGACAGTCAACAACGAAATCGGCAGTGTGGAACCCATCCACGAGATCGCCAAGATCATCCGTCGTGCTAGGAAGAAGTTTGCGGAGGGAAGTAAGGAGTCCGGCTCACAGTTGGGTGCTTTCAATTTCCAATCAACCGTGGAGTACCCCATTTTCCATACCGATGCTGCTCAGGCGCCACTGTTCAATGAGTTGAATGTAGAGAAACTGGGGATCGATCTTCTCACTCTCGATAGTAGCAAGGTGTACGGTCCTCGAGGTGTAGGCTGTCTCTATAAAAGGAGAAATGTGTCGTTGACCAATATTATTCACGGCGGGGGACAGGAAGATGGCTTGCGTTCAGGTACAGAACCCATACCGCAAATCATGGGGTTTGCACGAGCGCTCGATCTGGTCGCTCTAGAACGTCACAAAGAGACGGAGCGAGTAGGTGCACTGCGAGTACAGTTCATAGACGGGCTGATGTCTCTCGGAAAGGGTATACGGACGAGACCTACCCTTGGGGATGTTTCTCCACATATCCTCAACATCTCTATTCCGCGCATCGATAACGAGTTTTTTCTTCTTCAACTGGATGCACACGGTATCGCTTGTTCAACAAAAAGTTCTTGTCTACGTGATGAGGATGAGTCTTATGTGCTCAAGGCTATTGAGGCTGATAGCAAGTCCTCACTCAGGTTTTCTTTCGGTAGGTGGACCACAAGTAAAGATATCGAAAATACATTGAAGATTATAGCCAAAATACTCGCTTGAGTCGGATACTCCTCCAGATCATTTCGACTATCCACACTCGTATTCGTTTTCAGCGACGGTGTACGCTAGAATAGAGGGGTAACCTTTCTCTTTTATCCTACCTTTTATATATCTATCCGATGAAAAAATATCTGTTCTTATTGGCATTAGTGGTTGTGGGGGTTATTTCGGGACATTTTGTCACTACTACTGCACCTGCGGTTCATGCCCAAGGCACTACCTATCCTCTCACTGGTTGGCTGTGGTCCAATAACGTCGGGCTATTCTGCCTGAGCAGTGCAATGTCCGACTGCGGTACAGGTTCGCCATTTCAGGTACAGATAGAATCAAACGGAGATATCACGGGCTACGCCTTTTCCTCCAATGTCGGCTGGCTAAAATTCGGCCCGTTCGACCCTGATGCCTTTCCGGTAACTGGAGGTATTTTTGGTACCTCTGAACACGCTGCCCATGTAGAACTGGATACAAATAGTCCCAATGCTGGCAAGATAACTGGCTGGGCCCTTGCCTGTAGTGCAGCATCAGAGGCTGGCTGCAATAACTCTAACAACGCAAGTGGCGGTTGGGATGGATGGGTTAGTCTATCTGGGAACACCGTTCCAGCAGACGAGAATGCTATAGGAGTCAAATATGGCGTCGATCTAGATATGTTCGACGGCAGTTTCAACACCAAGCCATGGATTCTAAATGGGACTCCAAATGACGCCACCGACAAGGCCTGGGGCGGTGACGTGATCGGCTGGTTGGATTTTTCGAATGCCTCGTGCCCAACCTGTGTCAATATTCCACCACCGACTGCACTAGAAGGAACCTGCACTATTACTGGACCTTCTTCTCCATACACATTGCTTTCGGGACAGTCATCTATCACTCTGGTGAATAATGTTGCCATAACCAACAGCATAGGACCTTTTACGTATACGTATCAGCCAGCATCACTTACATTGGGTGTCGGTGAAGATCAAGTTTTGTCAGTACTTGTGACCGATACTGGAAGCAATCCAAAGGGTCGTGTGACACTGAGTTGTGGTTCTTTTACAGTCAAGCAACCAGTTGGCGAAAGTGCCCACCTCTACATTGGTGTAACTGCCGCCAATGCAAGTGTAAAACCTCTGTCATTGGTACGAGGTAACAAACCATTTGCTTTGAAGTGGGAGAATCCTGATGAATATGATTGTACCGGAACAGCACCTTCTCAATGGTCGCAGTGGAATAAGAACACTTACGATCTAGCTACAAGCTCAAATACAGGAACAGATCTGAGGGTTACACCAACTACTCCAACAGGGACATACACATTTACGTTATCTTGCAAAGATAATAGCAATAATCCACTACCCGCCCAGTCAGTGACTTTGAAGATTACATCATCTATAGAAATTGAAATATAAAAAACTCCCTGACAGGATCGTGCTCGGTTGGTGTAGCTTTGAATGACAATACAGGTAGATGTCTGACTCGATTCCATAGCCAATCACGGTATAAAATCACTCCTCCTTTTCTCCTGTGATACTTATAAAATTTTCAATGATGCTATCTAATCGTCGCACAGAAGCCTTTATATTTTCAAAAGATTGTTCCAAACCTTCTATCGGGGAGGCTGGAAAAGCCGTCTGCAAGGAATCGATCTCCCATTTTAGTGTTGTCAGCGGAGTGCGCAGTTCATGTTGAGTTGTGGTGATGAAAGTGTCTTTGCTCAGATTGAGTCTCTCGAGTTGGATACGCGCTTTCTTCTCAACCTCGTAAGATTCGCGAACCTGAAGTGTCTGATCCTCAACCTTCTGCTCAAGATGATCGTTCATATAACTTAGATGTGAATACGCCTTTTTCAAGTCGCCTGCCAACCTCTCAATCTGTTCCCGCTGCTCCATTTCGTGGAGGACAGTGCGGATGAGAAGTATACTAAACACGACTGTTATCATAAGCATGACACTTTCGATCATTACTTCGTGAAGGTTTTGCGCGAAGAAGGTTCGAATAAGTATGATAATCCATAAAGCAAACGTAACTAATTCAATTGCAATGACTTTAGTATTAAATAAACGGTGTTTTATAATCGAGTATCCAATGACAGGGATCCAAAATATTTCACTTATGGGTCCCAGCCAATTCAAGTCATATATTCCAAGCCTAGGTAGTATTATCGACAATAAGCTAGGAGGTATAGACCCGATAACGATCACCCAAAGCATAAACTTAATTTGCCTTTTTATTTGAGAATCCGTTGTGCAGAGATATTTTTTTATTAATATCATCATTCCATAAAGGAAGAATCCAAAGAAAAATATCTCAAACATAAAATAAAATGTTCCGAAAGTCCAGCTACTTTCTAGTTGACTTGAAACAGAAATACCTATTATATAATCAGTAAAAAAATATAGATATAAAAAAATGGTTTGTAAAGATAGAAGGCCATAGATTAATAATTTTGGAGGAGGTATGTCATCGGGAAAAGTATAAAAGAAATACAAAAACGATGACGCAATCGCTCCGCCCAAAAAATATGCTAGCTTTGTCAAAAAGGTAACGATTGTAATGTTTTGCACAGTATCGGCAAAGCCTAAGGTTGTAATCCAGACAGTAACCAAAAGAATACTAAACGCAAATGATCTAGAAGAAAGTCTATTACTTCCTAGGTACACCGTTATTGCTGTACTTGCGATAAGTACAGCTGAGATCCAAATTAATATTGAATCAAATGTAATTTCCATAAGGAATAAGATGGAGTATCAGACTATTAGTGGTACGTGGTATAATACGCGAAGCGGATTTCCTCGTGGCTCTGCCACGATGACTCTGTAGGAAGGTTTGGAAACCCTCGGTTTCCATACTAAACTAGTGGGATGGCCGTCACCAAGACTTACCACAATGCATACGATGCTCACT
>JBBQVG010000010.1:0-24352 GCA_038211765.1 Minisyncoccia bacterium
AGAGAAACGTGAATGAGACGGTCGAGAAATTCTGTCATGCGAGGACCGCGGAGAGTGACCTGGTAACCCACAGGATCACCGACACGAGTCTTGAATGTAGCGATGGCCTTCTTGGTAGAACGAACTGCAGGCTTCTGACCAGTGATGCGAGCGAGACGGTCGGCGATGAGCTCGATCTTCTTTTTGTCTTTGGTTGAACCGAAACCATTGGAGATAACAACTTTGACCAAGTGAGGAGCCTGCATTGGGTTCTTGATATTCAAAGGGGCCTTGAGGGCTTTGAAAGAATCTTTATTGAGTTCGTAGGTTGTTTTGAAAATCATGGTATTGCCTTATTTCTTATTTTTCTGGGCCCTTGTCTCCTTCTTCTTTGCCTCATCAGCCTTTACCACCTTGGAGACATGCATGGGCATAGCGCGCTCTACAACTTGACCCTTCTGACCTTGCTTGCGAGGTCGTTCATGCTTCTTCACAGTGTTCATGCCCTCAACTATGACTTTGTTCTTACGAGGAAAAGCCTGGAGAACCTTGCCGGTCTTTCCTTTGTCGTCTCCTGAGAGTATGAGCACAATGTCGTTTTTATTTACATGCATAGAAGTGGGATAAGGTTATACGATTTCGGCGGCACGTGAAGCGATGGTCTTGAAGCCTGCCTCAGCGATCTCGCGTGGAATAGGACCAAAGATGCGACCTGCAACTGGCTCCTTCTTGCCCTTTTCGATGATCACCACGGCGTTTTCATCGAAGCGAATATAAGAACCGTCCTTGCGGCGTGAAGGTTTCTTCTGGCGGACAACGACCGCATGAAGAACGTCTTTCTTTTTGATCGTCTTGCGAGGCTCGGCTTTTTGTACAGAGAGCACAACGATCTCACCAAGCTCTGCATAACGCTTGTGACTAGCTCCAAGAACTTTGAAAATACGTCCGATCTTGGCTCCGGAGTTGTCAGCGATATTTACTATACTACGTGGTTGAATCATGTTGGTAATTTAATCCTAATCTACGAATACGCGTCCGAATGATACGAATGACCGCAGGTTGATGTGACTATTTGTAGCATTCGAATTGTGTTTCATTTGTAGATTAGGATTATATTATGAGATCACTTTGAAAGCCTTGTTCTTGGATAATGGCCTGCAAGCTTCGATGGTCGCCTTATCACCGATCTTCTTTGTGTTCCCTACATCATGAGCCATGAGCTTTGTTCTCTTTGTTTGGAACTTGTGATACTTGGGATGCTTTACAAAACGTTGGATAGATACAACTGCTGTATCCCTCATCTTGTCAGAGACCACTACACCAGTAAATGTCTGGCGCTTTGGTGTTGTTTTTTCTGTTGTAATTGCAGTTGCCATAGAAATGTGAGTGTACTTCAATGAGGGGGTTTTGTCTACTTGTTCGCCGTAACTTTGGCGGAGGCGGACTGCTGTGCTGTTATGGCAGTCATCATGCGAGCAATGTCCTTACGGATAGTCCTGCCCTGTTTGACGTCCTTGGTTTTGGCACCAGCTCCACCAAAGCGGAAGATGCGTAGGGCTTCACGCTTCTCAACAATCATATTGTTGAGGTCAGCGACCGTCTTTGTATTGATATCTTTCATTTTGATTGATTTCATAGAAGTGGATTATGTGCGACCGACGATCTTTGTCTTTACCGGAAGCTTCGTGCCAGCTTTACGCAAGGCTTCAGCTGCAACAGTAGGCTCTACTCCGTCGATCTCGAACATGATGCGACCAGGGCGAACTTCGGCGACAAAGCCGACGAGATCTCCCTTACCCTTTCCCATTTTTACTTCGGCTGGCTTCTGAGTATAAGGCATGTCAGGGAAAATACGGATCCAGACCTTGCCAGACTTGGTAGCGTAACGAGCCATAACTTTGCGCGCTGCTTCGATCTGGTTTGAGGTAACGCGTGCATACTTCATGGCCTTGAGACCATACGAGCCAAAAGAAACCTCGATGCCCCGAGTCTCCATCTTGCCCGCCTCTTTGGCGGCGTTCTTGCGCTTGACGAAATGTTTGCGGTGTTTTACTTTCTTGGGAAATAACATGGTAGTGATGGTTAGGCGGCAATTTTTTGGTCTTTCTTGAAGATCTCGCCCTTGTAGATCCAAACCTTGATACCGATATTGCCGTAGGTCATATGAGCCTCTTCACGAGCAAAGTCGATATCAGCACGGAGTGTCTGCAAAGGAATCCTGCCCTTCTTGAGTTCTTCTGAACGTGCGATCTCGGCACCGCCGAGACGGCCACCGAGGCGGATACGAATACCCAAGACCTCTTTGTTGGCCATGACCTTTTCGATGGTCTGCTTCATGACGCGGCGGAATGGCAAACGCTTTTCGAGAGCTTCAGCGATCATCATGCCGGCGATAGCGGAGTTTGACTCTGGATTGCGAACTTCCTCGATGTCTACCTTGAGTTCCTGACCGACGAGCTCAACCTTATTCTTTCGAAGGAGTGAATTGACCTTCTCGCGGAGTTTGACCACACCATCACCAGCCTTACCGATAAGCATACCAGGACGTGAGGTCTTGATGATCACGCGGAAGACTTTCTGATTGCGTTCTATATCGACGCCACCAACATAGAAAGCACGAAGCTCTTTTTTGAGGTATTCGCGGACAATGAGATCTGCCTTGAGGGCACTCCTGTACCCGAGATGCGTACTAAACCAACGACTCTTCCAATCGCGGATGATGCCAAGTCTGTGTGAATAAGGGTGGACTGTGTGTGACATGGTAGTAGAGTAATTAAGCAGTTAAGGATTTGGCTGTAGAAGCTGCGGCAATTTTCTTGGTCGACTTTTTTGCTGAAGGAGCCTTTTTCCCTTCACCTTTCACCTTGGCTTCTCTTGTATCCAATGTGATGCTGACGTGACTGGTTCTCTTCTTTATAGGAAAAGCCGAGCCACGAGCCATAGGCTGACTGCGGCGAAGGATGTAACCTTGGTCGACGCGGATCTCTTTTACAAAAAGAGTATCGACTGCGATCTTGTGATTGTGGGAGGCGTTGGCAACAGCTGAAGCGAGGAGATCGTTCAGAGGATGCTTTGCTTTCTTGGTGGCATTTATGAGGATACTTTGTGCCTGGACCACACCCTTTCCACGGATCATGTCAGCAACGACACGAACTTTGCGGGGAGAAATGCGGTAATTTTTGAGTGAAGCGGTGATCATGGTAATTAAAAATGGGAAATAGGAAATAGGAAATTGAGATTTGTTTCGTATTTAGGATTTGTGATTTCTGATGTCATATTATTTTGCACTTGCAGTTGTAGCGGCTTCCTTGGCGGACTTGGCGGCTGCAACCTCTGCTTCCTTGGCCTTGAGCTCAATCTCCTTTTGCATCTTACCTCCATGGCGCACGAACTTGCGTGTAGGCGAAAATTCACCGAGGCGGTGTCCAACCATGTCCTCGGTGACCAAAACATCTATATGTGCGCGACCGTTGTGTACTCCAAATGTAAAGCCCACCATTTCCGGTGAAATCTGGGAGCGGCGTGCCCAAGTCTTTATGGTTGCAGTTGCTGCAGGCTTCTTACCTGCAATCTTCTGAAGCAGACCGGCGTCGAGATATGGACCTTTCTTTAGTGATCGTGGCATTGAAATTGAATAAAATAGGCTCCGTAGAGCTCGCACCGCATGTTAACAAAGACACATCGTTAAGTCAACCTTCCGGCGTATAATGTCGGCCGTTTTCTGCCGATAAGCTCCGCTGTGTTATACTTTGCATTAACAGTACACACCGATATGGATTATAGCGCTCTTATAACTGAGGTCCCCCTTCTATCTGATCAGACTATAGCTTTTCTCTTGGGTGCAGGGGCTATCGCCATCATTGTAGGACTTATCATCCTCGGACTATGGAAAAAACTGCATGAAAATGAGGCCCTAAAACGAGAATTCATCACTATTGTTGCCCACAAGTTTCGTACCCCGCTTACACAGGCACGCTGGCTCACGGAGAGCCTCATAGCCGATGAACAAGACTCCTACAAAAAAGAAAACCTGGCCGAGATTCAAAAAGTAAATAAAAACCTCATCAATCTCACAGGAACCCTTATCGAACTCACCGAATCGGATGCCGCATCCAAAACCGCCTATACCTTCAAAAAAGTTTCTCTATGCAGTTTTCTAAGGGGTATCGGAGAAAATATGAAGGATTCATTCAGAGAAAAAAATATTTTCTTTGCTGTCCAGTGTCCCCCAGAAGATATCATGGCAAAGATAGACGTGCCCCGCATGGAGTTTGTCATCCAAACATTGCTTCAGAATGCTCTGACGTACACCCCCACAGGCAAGAACGTTGATGTTGTCCTCAACCATGGTAGTGGCAAAGTATCTATCGCTGTCATAGATCATGGCATCGGTATTCACAAAGCAGACATGCCCCACATCTTTTCCAAGTTTTATCGCACGGACAACGCCCAGCGTACAGACACCGAAGGTTTCGGCGTCGGCCTATATCTGGCAAAGTCTATCGTCCGCCGACACAAAGGAAAATTGGAGGTGCATTCGGACGGAGTCAACGAAGGTGCAATATTTACAGTGACGTTGAAAGAGGTTAGGTAAAAGGAAAAATAATTCTTAATCAATAATAAACAAGATCACTTCTTCTATAACTTTTTTTATCAGTTTTATCACGTCTTTTAATAGATCGATATTATTCAGTCTTGGTCTTTTTCTTTCCGACTTGGCGGCGTGAGACAATGAACACGTTTGAGTATTTCTTGGGGGTACGAGTCTTCTGACCCTTACCTGCAGGCTTACCCCAACGAGTCTTGAGACGGCGAAGACCTCGGCCTGACTTCTGTTCACCTCCACCATATGGGTGGTCAACTGGGTTCTGCGCAGAACCGCGAACTGTCGGACGGATACCCATCCAACGTGAGCGACCAGCCTTTCCGATATTGACGAGGCGAGACTCTTCGTTCGAAACAGATCCTATAGAAGCCCATGCATCTTGGTGAACCTTGCGGACTTCTGTAGAAGGCATCTTGATATGGGTATAACCGGCGTCATTGGCGATAACCTGGGCGAAGGAACCAGCTGAACGAACGAGCTTTGCTCCTGAACCTGGTTTGATCTCGATATTGTAGATAAATGTACCAACAGGGATGTTCTTGAGAGGAAGGCGGTTGCCTGTAGTGATAGGGGCATTTTCTGACACGATAAATGAATTGCCCACTTTCATGGTCTTTGGGAGGAGAATATAGCGCTTCTCGCCATCTTTGTAGGAAACAAGACCGATGTAACCAGTGCGAAAAGGATCGTACTCGACAGTTTTGACTGTGGCATTGATATCGTGCTTGTCGTACATAAAGTCGATCATGCGGTAGAGCTTCTTGTGTCCCCCACCCTTGTGACGAACAGTGATGCGACCAAATGCGTTCCTTCCCATGTCGCGCTTGAAACCGACCGTGAGAGGCTTGTATGGCTCGTCTGTAGTGACATACTGCCTAAAAGGCAATGTTGTCATGTGGCGGCGTGATTTTGATGTTGGGCGGTATGATTTCATAATTGTTATGCTAATCTACGAATAAGCATCCGAATGCCACGAATGATCGCAGGTAGATGTGGTTATTTGTGACATTCGAATTGTGTTTCATTTGTAGATTAGGATTATATTACACAAAGTCGATCTTATCTCCCTTCCTGAGAGTAACCAACGCCTTGCGAGTCCCTGCCACCACTCCACGGCGGTTACGGACTATAACCTTCTTTGCAGGAAGGTTGACGATGGCAATCTTGACTGGAGTAACTTTGTAGAGACTAGCTACGGCACGAGAAATCATGCTTTTGTTTGCACTCTTGGTAACTTCGAAAGTATACACTCCGATCTGTGAGAGAGCTCCGGACTTTTCGGTAATGCGTGGACGGAGAATGACATCGTTGCCAACAGTAGAGTTGGAATTTGAAACAAATGTCTTAACTATAGTAGGTTTTGTCACCTCCTTCTTTTTTGCTAGCTTGTCCGCCGTAGACTTTGCTTTAGCGAAGACGGGAGCTTTCTTTTCTTTTTTGATTCCGAATAATGCCATGGTGGTATATATTATTTCTTTGCGACGGTCTTTACCGTCTTGTCTACAACCTTTGTAGGTGCCTTCTTAACCTTCGCTACAACAACTTCTGAATTCGCTTGAACGGGTGAAGCCGTAGTTTTGGCACCATCGAATATCTTGAGTGCCTCGACCGGATTGGTAACAATCAGGTACGTGTGATTCATGATGGAGACAGGATTGATGTTGCGGAATTCTTCGACTGACACATTACCGAAGTTACGGAAACTCTTTGTGAGTGCAACTGTTTTCTTATCAAAAGCGATCATGGCTGCGTTCTTGGGCTTGGTGGCGAGCCTTTCATATCCCTTGATCTTTGAGAGAGCTCCGAGGATAATTTTTGCTTCTGCAGACTTGGGTGCGGCAATGTTTACGGAATCAAGGAAAAGGATCTCCCCGTCGCGGAACTTTCTAGAAAGTATGGTGTAGAGTGCCTTGGTCTTGGCCTTCTTGTTGATCTTGCGTTCAAAATTCTTTTCTTTGCGAGGACCATGAGCGATACCTCCACCAACCCAGATAGGTGAACGGCGTGAACCGTGACGAGCGCGACCGGTTCCCTTTTGTTTCCATGGCTTCTTTCCGGTACCGGAAACTTCCCCGCGGGTTTTTGTGTTGGCGATAGGATTGCGTGAATTTGAGTTCATCAGGCGTATGACTTCGTGAACGAGGTCAGCATTCCATGGAACACCAAATACACTTTCGGAGAGAGTGATCTTCCCTGTTGATTTGCCTTCCTGATTGTAGACTGTTGTTTCCATTTTCGTAAAAATCATTCAAATGTGAAATAAAAAGGCTCTTGCGAGCGGTAAGGAGCATGTTAGCAGAGGTTGTGTGTGTCGTCAATATTTACAACAATATATGCAGGTCTATAATTACGGCATGAATAACATCTGGACTGATACTAAAAAATTCAAAAAACTTGCGGACCGTGCAAGACTGATCTATGACAAGGTTAAAGATCAGTTTGAGCCCAAAGAAAATGGCAAGTTCTTGGCCATCGAGCCCGATTCAGGGGATGTTTATATGAATAAGGATGAGGTTGAGGCAATCATGTTGGCCAAGAAAGATCATCCAAGTAAACTAGTTTACTTGATGAGAATCGGCTATGAAGCAGTCGACACATTGGCGACACCATTCTTTTCAAATAGTTAAATACACAAATCATGATCAAAGGATTTTTCCTGGGTTCAAATCCGAAGATCTTGGTCTACACCTTGATTTAGTAGAATCGATGACTGATGTGCACGGGAAGACATCAGAAACTCCACTATCCTATGGGTATGCTACTTTGGAAAATAAATCTTTGCCTATAAAGATACTTGTATCTCCTGGTCCAGAACTCGCCGGCATTGGACTATTTACGAAGTTTGGTTACAAAGTTTCGGTTGACTGTAAAAATAAGAAAGTTGAATTGCGAAAGATGAGATAGGAAATTACTGCGCCGTTATCTCTACGAGAGTACCCCTGCGTCCTGGGACAGCCCCAGAAACATACAGGATACTGTCTTCTTGGTCAACATGAACTACCTTGAGATTCTTGACAGTGATACGATCTGACCCCATGCGTCCCGCCATGCGCATACCGACTGGCACGCGAGTACGAAGGCCTCCACCGATAGAACCCGGTTCACGTTCGGAGTGTTTTTGACCGTGAGAGCGAGGTCCTCCATGGAAACCGTGACGCTTGACCACACCCTGAAAACCTTTACCTTTTGAGATACCGCAGATAGTAACAGTATCGCCTGCCGCAAACTGTCCGAGCTCTATCTTGTCACCAACCTTGAGAGTTGGAGCGTCGATACGGAATTCACGAACAGATGCAAAAGAACCAAGATCCTTGAAGTGACCTCTCTGTGGCTTGGCGATATTCTTTGCACTGCGTGTACCCTCACCTACCTGGAGAGCCTCGTAGCCATCATTTTCAACCGTGCGAACCTGAGTAACGACGTTAGGTCGTACAGAAACCGCAGTGACAGGCAACGCGCGTCCTTCGGCGTCGAATATCTGTGTCATATTGAGCTTTCGTCCTAGGATGAATTTCATGGGAGTATAGTAAGTCGGTAATCGGTAATCGGTAATCGGTAATCGGTAACTTCAGATTTACTGTTTACCGTTTACTGATTACCTTCCTGTGAGGCTACATCATCTTCACATCTATATTCACACCAGATGGAAGTGACAGATTTGTCAGTGCTTCTATAACCTTGGGATTGGGATTGATAATATCGATCAGTCTCTTGTGCACACGCATCTCGAACTGCTCGCGTGAGTTCTTGTCGATGAATGACGAGCGGTTCACTGTGTACTTCTTGATCTCTGTAGGCAGTGGCACTGGACCATGAACCTCGGCATCATAACGAGCAGCTGTATCCATGATCTGCTTCAAAGATGCATCGAGGATCTTGTGCTCGTAGGCACGGACGCGAATACGTAGATGAGGAGCGTCACCGAGAACCTTGGCTTTCTTGGTCCGAGGAGCGCGAGAGACTTTCTTAGTTGTAGTTTCTTTTGTGGTGGCCATCATAGTAAGGGTAAACGGTAACCGGTAATCTGTAAATTAGTAGTTCTACAGATTACTGTATACGGTTTACTTGCGATTTATGCGACTATCTTCGTTACAACTCCTGCACCAACGGTCTTGCCTCCTTCACGAACAGCAAAGCGCTGCTTGTCATCGAGAGCGACTGGGGCAACGAGCTTGACCTTGAAGGTAACAGTGTCACCTGGCATGACCATCTCAACCTTTTCAGGGAGAGTTACTTCACCAGTAACGTCTGTTGTACGGATATAGAACTGAGGCTTGTAACCAGTGAAGAATGGAGTGTGGCGACCGCCCTCTTCCTTCTTCAACACGTAGATCTCAGCTTCGAACTCTGTATGAGGCTTGGATGTACCTGGCTTTGCTAGTACCTGACCTCGAGAAACATCGTCCTTGGCTGTACCACGGAGAAGGAGTCCAGCGTTGTCGCCTGCAATACCCTCTTTGAGTGACTTGTTGAACATTTCGATACCAGTAACAGTGGTCTTGACGGTATCGCGGAAACCGATGATCTCCAGTTCCTCACCAACCTTGACCTGACCACGTTCGATACGGCCAGTAACTACTGTACCGCGACCTTCGATAGAGAATATGTCTTCGATAGGCATGAGGAATGGCTTGTCGATCTCACGGACAGGCTGTGGAATAAAGTTGTCGAGAGCCTCCATCAGTTCACCTATCTTTGCGGACCAAGTAGGATCTCCTTCGAGAGCCTTGAGAGCTGAACCGCGGATAACTGGGGCCTCCTTGCCATCGAATCCGTTCTTGGTGAGGAGTTCACGAACTTCTTCCTCAACGAGATCGATAAGATCGGCTTCCTGAACAGCATCACACTTGTTGAGAAATACGAGCACCTTCGGAACACCAACCTGCTTTGCAAGGAGGATATGTTCGCGTGTCTGAGGCATCACACCGTCGAGAGCAGAAACTACGAGGATGGCACCGTCCATCTGGGCGGCACCGGTGATCATGTTCTTGATATAGTCGGCGTGACCAGGAGCATCGATGTGGGCGTAGTGACGCTTGTCGGATTCGTACTCGACGTGTGCGAGTGAGATAGTAACGATCTTTGAGGCATCACGAACTGTACCGCCCTTTGCGATATCTGCATATGCCTTGTCTTTTGCAAGACCCTTCTTTGCCTGAACTGCTAGGATAGCGGCCGTAAGGGTGGTCTTGCCGTGGTCGACGTGACCGATGGTGCCGACGTTGACGTGCGGCTTTGTACGATTGAAATCTGCTGCCATATGATTTGGATTTAGTGCTTTAGGTCGCGAGCATCTGGACGTGAACCAGCCAAATGACGAGACCCAAAGATAAATTATTAATAGATTACCTAATAAAACTAACTAAAACGCGAGTAGGCGCGTAACGACAAGCTTAGCATGCAAGATAAAAACGTGCAAATTTTACCCATTCACTAACCTAATTATTTCTCAACCATACCTTATATATCCAATCATGAGTACCGCAGGTCATAAGCACAACTGTATCTTTGTCTCTGAACCTAAAAGCAATCCGATACGCAGAATCTATCCGGATAGTCCATATTTGTTTCCCTTTAGGTTCCAATTTTTCAGTATGTAATGAAGGGTAGAAAGCATTATAACGAAACAATCGTTCTTGTTTCTCTGCCTTTTTCTGAATGGCTTCAGGTAGCAATTTATAACGACGTTTGAATTCGTCTGTTACGGAGATCTTCCACATACGGTCTAGCCACGCAGGTCTTTGAGACTACTAATAATAGCAGTGCGTCCAGCAACCACATCACGTTCCGCCCTGTCTAAGCTATCGAGAAAAGGCTTACTGAACATGCCAAAATTGGCTGCCACTCGTTCGAAGCGACCAGCGTCAAAAGTTATAGAAATATTCCGTTCCTTTTTTCCTTTAGATATTTTCATGCGCATATTCATATTTGTATACTTACTTTACTCCTTTGGAGACGAAAGTCAAAGAAACGAAAGGAGGACCGACCTCTGCAATATCTCTATTATTGGATAGTGAAGTAACTATCACTGGTATCGCAATTGTTCGTTCCTGACTCGCAGATCTGAATCATATACTGAGCATCGGGCAATGATATAGGTAGACACGAATATCCTGCTGGACAAACTACCGGAGCGAGCGTTCCGATGATCCAGTTATAAGAATTCTGGTTAATGCCTACACTGGTAGCAATCGTGTATGTTAGAGACGGAAGTCTTCCACACTCATACAATGGACAATCTATGATTGGAGGCATCGAGATCAGTTTTATATCCGCATACGTCGCCCTGAAATACTGAGGTGACATCCAACGAATAGTCTGCGTCGTCCCCTTCTGCCACACCTCACCCCCATTTGGTGAGATGATTTGCAGAGGTCCAACGGAACTACCAGAACGGATCGTGAATTCGGCATTACTCATATCACAGTTAGTTTCTGACCCTGCAGGACAAACGCGGACAACATAATTTCCTGCAGGAATTGCAACATTACTTATGTCTGTAGCAACGATCCAATTGTAAACTGCATTAGCGGCAATGTTTTTATCCAATGTATACGTTTTCTGGAAATACGGAACGCATGAGGACACGCTTCCATTCATCGGAGCTGCGCATGGCGGATAAAACATACGTCCAAGATCTATATCAACTTTCGCATATGCATTGTAGGCACCACCGAAGGTCCATGAAATAGTCTTGGTAGAATTTGCATCCCATGTCTCTCCCCCGTTTGGACTAACAATAGTTATATCCGGCGTTTGTGAATCTGCTGACCCAATAGTAAACTTACCGCTTGTCACACAATTACTTGAGCTTGTCTCGCAGAGCTGAATAGTGTACGTACCATCCTGAGCAACTTGTGAATCCCCTACATAACCGGTTGCTGTTCCTACATTCCATGTATAAGAATTCTGATTGATCGAAAGATTGGTAGCTATAGTAAGAGGAGCAACAACAGAGGGTGGACAAACGTATCCGCTCTGACAGATATACTCGCGCAGGAGTTTTATGTCAGCATATGTAGCACGGAAATATGCGGGTGAATTCCAACGAATAACGAACGGTGTATTTCTGTAGAGTATATCTCCAGTCCTCGGGGAGAGTACCTGCAGACTGCCTGGTGTAGTACCACTTCCAGTTACAACGACTGTTGAAGAGGTTTGAACACTCTGACCAGAGTTATTTTTGACTGTAAATCGAACTGTGAAAGTACCTGCATTGGCAAATGAATGAGTAAATGTTGAACTTTGCTGATATGAAGATACCGAGGGCATTGCAGCATTTGTAGCACAGTATCTGTTGTAACATGCTGACATATCTCCCCAATCAACTGAATAACTCAAAGTTTGATTTTGCGGATCACTTGCACGAACATTCCATGTTCCGGTTTGACCGACCGTAAGAGTAGTAGGCGCATCAATTCCATTTATTACAGGTGCCCCAGTCGTAACACCGGAAGTGATCTGGAAATAATTGTCGCTCGAGTCACAGACGTTACTACCAGTAGGGCAGATGCGGACTTTGTATTGACCATCACCAACTACCGCAGTCCCATCGATAGAAGGAGCACAAGCTATTGCTTGGTTTCCACACGTTGCATTCGAAAGAATCCGCCCCACATTCCATATATATGAAAGTGAGTTCAGGCTAACATTTTTGGCAATAACTTCCGGGGCTCGTACCGCGATCATACAACGGATCCCATTGGTTGCTTCTGCGCACGGAGGAATATATGACTGCAACCAAATATCTCCTGTCTGATTGAGAATTCCTGGGGAACCAGTCCATGTAATAGTGTACTGATTGCCTTTTGTGAGAGTCTCTCCCCCATTTGGTGAAATGATGCGCAATGAATTGCCACGAGAATCGTTGCCCCCATTCAACCGCGCACGCGTAAGAGGACCAACATAGCCAGTCGAAGGTACTCCATTTTCAGCCTGATAGCGTTGTACTGCGACTTTTGTTTGCTGACCAAAATATCCCTTAGGAACAGCCCCAGAACTAATAGCCGGAATATCGAATCCGAGAGATATAATAAGTTGTTGGAGACTATAGACCTCAGGGTTACTGGAACCGATAGTGAGATCGTTCACGTATGTCAGATTTTGCGCCGAAGCTATAGAGACAGAAGTAAGAATTGCTATGGCGACTGTAATAAGAGTTTTTTTCATGAATATGGGTGAGATTAAATAGAATAAGCGACCTGAACTATTCTATTCTACCTCTTTCCCATCGAAAGAAAAGTTCAGAGCACCAGTGCCCTGAACTTTTCTTAAGTGTATCCTCTGCATTCGCAGAGGTTTATTTATAACCCTACCTCACAGCCACACAGATGGGCCACGAGGAGTATTCTCGGTTTACTCTGCAGAATTCCTGGGCTGCAGTGTAGAACGATGCGCTCATAGTGCTTCGGTTGATCGAAGCTGAAGGTGAAGCACTTGGACTAGGTGTTGGATAATAGGTTGGTGTTGGGGTTGGCGAGTACGATGGTGAAGGATACGGATAGTAGGTCGGCGATGGGGCTGGAGAATACGTAGAAGTAGGTGTTGGAGTAGAAACGTTAAGTGGAAATAGCGCCGTGACCTTGAGAGCGTCCAAATTATTAGTGATCTTAGACCCTGTTAGATATGCAGGTGAAACTCCATATCTTATACCAACGATCTTGAAGGTAACTAAGGTACTAGCTGCACTCGCTCGGACTGCACCAGCGTAAGTAAACTGACGTGAAGAACCTGCGGGGATCACATAGTAACCTGTAGAGTTATTTGCAGCCGTGTCTCCTGCGATGGAGCCCGGATTGGCTGTTACGTCAGACAAGTTTGCTGAAGTTGTTACTGCTGTAGCGTAACCAGTCGATGTGGTTAACAGAGCAGTACCCGGGTTAGCTGCGAGATATAGTGTACTGTCCCCTGCCGTCAAGACGAAGGACATGGTCATGCCATATCCGCTCGTAGTGTTATTGCTTGTAATAGGTGAACCGAGAGTTGCTGACGTGTTGCTTACAAGAGCTGAGTTACTAGAGAAGCTTGTAGCACTCGACATCAACGTACTCGAGACAACTGGTACAGTGTTGTAACTACCATCTTCCACCTGTAGATTGGTACTGTTTGAGACGAGACTCACTGTTGCACTTGAACCCGTGATATTACCGTAAGTATCTTTTGCTACTTTTCCAATAATGGTGACTGGAATATACTGGTCGGCTGGGAGAGGAATATTCAGATTAACGAATGCTGAGTCTCCCGAAGTCCCCTCACCAGGAATCGTATATGCAGAATATATCAGAGACCCTGCTTTGATCTTGATATCATTGAATATTGTACTTATTGATGCGCCAGATGTATTCACATGCAATTTTAATGCACGCAAAGTAGAGTTTACATTCTGAGATTTTAGGTCAAAGATGCCTAGTACTACATTATCTGTTTCTGCAGACGTAGAGATGTTAACCAAGCGCTGGAGAGGACTAGCGGGATCTACTGTAGTTACGACCTGACCATTAGTTTGAGTTGTCCCACCAACACTAACCGTAGCACTTGTCTGTGCAGTATTGCCTGCATTGTCAGTCACATAGAAGATTGGGTTATATGTCCCCGCAGAGTAGTAGACGTGTGTGAATGAACTGCTTTGAATAGCGGCAATGGCAGCTTTGACACCAACTGTTACGGGTTCATCACCCCAGACAACACGGTAACTCAAAGGTCCACTTTCTGGATCATAGGCGTTCACGGTCCATGTACCCTGTTCTCCTACCTTTAGAGAAGCTGGGAATGTGCCACCCGTGATGACGGGAGCGCGGTTGGTGGAGACTATGTTAAAACTCGAGTCACTACTATCGAATATACTAGGATTATCTACTGATTCGATGACTATCTTATATCTTCCAATATCTACGATTCCCTCGAGACCTGATCCAGCCTCAAACGAGCCGACATTCCAAGAATAATTTTGCGTATCATTGCCATAGGGAGGTAGCGAAATATTTCTTGCGATAACTGCCTTAGCACAAGGGTCTAATGTACATTCACCGAGTTTAATGTTAAATCCTCTAGAAGAAATTCCGGCAGAACTCCAACGGATGTTGTATGTGGAACCCTTTGTTAGACTTTCTCCCGTATTTGGAGTGAGGACACTAATGTATGTTGAGGAATTTGCACACCTCGAATCATTAGTTGCACACGCTACCCCTATTGCCTGACGGATAGTTGAAGCAGGGATAGTAGCTTGAGCCGAAGTACCATCGGTGAAGTTTACTACGATGGTTCCGCCCGGGAATGGGCCCAATTCGGGTTGAGCGTAGAGATCTAGAGTAGGACCCGCATCTGCAGGGATGACTTCATTGTACATGGTGTTCTCCCAAGCCTTTCCGGCTACATACAATGGATAGAGGTCATTGCGAGTAGCGGAACGTCCGGTGGTTGACCATCCTTCGCCGTAGTTGGAAGTGATGTATATCTCTTTTATATAAGTCCCGGGCTTCGAACTGACAGTGGTTCGGAAATGCCAGTCAGCAGGATTTCTATTCCCAATACCTACACTCTGACCGAAGTTACTACCGATCCTGTCTGTCGAAGCGTCGACTAGAGTGGCTGAGACGGAAGGTGAACCGGGGGGAGTGTCTTCTCCAACGATAGAGAACGTACCGCTATATCCTGTATTGTTACGATACGAACCTTCAGTTACTTTGATGTAATAGTCATTACCACTCAGAACATCCTTTGGAACAACCCATCCCCCTGCAGTGCCCGCAAGCGTCAAGCGAATAAAACTTGGATCACTTGTCCGGAGGAGCGAAGTGCCGACAGAATCTCCAGACGCGTTCCATGCAAGAGGTGCTGTACCTCCTTTTCTGTAACTAGAACCGGTCACTGGCTGGGAAACTACTATGGTTCCTGTTTTCTCTCCCAACTTGATGCTAAACGCGTGGTCAGAATAATCAATACCATATTTTGAAGTAACTTTCACTACAAAGCTATCCTTAACTAAACCAGTTCCGTAAAATTCCGGTATTACCCAATTGTATGAACCCGTATTAGGAACCTTTTCGGCGATCCAATCTTCAAAATACATACCTCCTGGATAAGTTGTATCAGTATGTTTGAATCCTAGCTCAATTTTCACTGTATCAGACTGAGAAACTGCTTTTGTATTCCAAGTAATTGGAACGGTGTTCCCTGTGTAATAACCTTCCCCACCGTTAGGGCTTGTAACGGTAATAGAAGGATTAGAACCTGTTTGTGGAGTAACCGCTATCGATTGGACAGTATTTACAAATAAATTAGCATTTCCTGCTGTTGCAGTAAAACTAAAGGTGCGAGACGCGCCAGCCGGCACAACATATCTATCCGACATATCCCCTGCAAGTGAACCTGGATTGGCTGTCAAAGAAAGTACACTTGAATTACTTCCTGTAATAGTCTGATTCTGGTATACGCCATAATTCTGATTATCTGCAGAAATAGTAAAACTAAAGGTGCGAGACGCGCCAGCCGGCACAACATATCTATCCGACATATCCCCTGCAAGTGAACCTGGATTGGCCGAGAGATTTACAGATATACCATTTGAAATAACTGGTGTTGTACAAACATAACCAGCCGCACATGGAATTATCGAGAACGATCCTGAATATCCGCCCGGTATTGCCATGTCCGGTGTGTAGATAGCGAGCAGAGCCTTCGTCGAAGGGGCTTGTGGCGTCCAAGTGTAACTATAGGTACACGTTGTTCCTGAGACATAACCAGATGACGAAGCACCTCCCGAACATCCAGCTGACACTGGAACTATATTTTCAGCAATGTTTTCCTTACCTAAATCACTATAGAGTGTAAAGCTAAAGCCAGGAGTCTTCTGGGGATAATTTGCGCCCCAATTGACAGACCAAGCAATTGAAACTGGGACTCCTACGGTAACTTGGCTGTTCTCTGCAGGAGAAACTACTGATATTCCTGATGATGAAGGTAGAGTTGTAGGTGTACATGAACGGTTCACACTCGCTCGTGTAAGTACGCCAAAATTACCACTGCCCTCGATACCAACACTAGTTTGATATTGCCTGACCGCAGTCGCCGTTTCCCGACCATAATATCCCTTGGCAGTTGCACCAGACTGGATACGTGGCAGACTAAATCCCCTTGCAATAAGCCATGTCTGGAGAGCAGCTACACCTGCGCCTGTACTTCCAATACGGAGGTTGGTGGTAAAGTTGTAACAGGTGTTGCCGCCACCTCCTCCCCCACCTCCTCCGCCACTATTCGTAGGTGGCACCATCACATTCTGACAAATATATCCTTCCGGACAATCTGTTTGCTGTGGGGTCGTAGATACACAGGTAAACCCGGCCGGACACAAAGAGCTAATAGGTGTACAAGTGAACCCTGCAGGACAGACCACCGCTGTTGTTGTGACAGGAGTAACAGTCTGCGCCTGAGCTGTATTAACCAAAGCAACCGCCATAGTTAGAACTACGAGCGGAAGTGCAAATAAGAATATGTGTTTTTTCATGATATAAATTGGTAACGTAATAATAGTTTCGCTATCTAGCAATCATACCATCTTCCCCCCCCCAAAAAAAAAACAGGATACTGTGGATTACCTTGTGGCACGAACCAGTATTTCATGCACAAAATCAGCCCCTGGGAGGGCTGATTTTGAAACATTACTTCGATGAATCTCGAGTTACTATGGAGCCGAATACGAACGATCGCTGTTTTGAATAGTAGTAGATGAGGTATTGGTGACCGGACTTGTCTGGACAATAGACGAAGCGGCGATCTGGGCCTGGACCTTTGTACCATCACTGAACTTCACAATGATGGTTCCTCCTGAAAATGGCACTGTTTCTGGCTGACCGTAGAGGTCTAGTGTCTGACTCTCGCCACCCGAAGCCAAAAATACATTGTAGTGTGAATTTACTGACTGACCATTGAGATACATCGCTAGAGGGTACGGACCCTTCCCAAAGAGACTAGTATCGTCACTTGTCGACCACCCTTCACCATAAATATTGGATACTACTGAGATGGACTGGATGGAGACTTGGCCGCCTGGGTTACTGATAGTTGCTACCCAGTGCCAGTCGTTTGGGTTGGTATTTCTGATACCAGCCCCGATCCCAAAACTACTTCCCACCTTGTCAGACGAAGCATCAACGAGAGATGCCGAGACTGTAGCGCTCTGTGCCTGAGGGAGGACCAGCACTGCGGCACTACAGGAGCTACTACCACCAAATCCACTGACCTGGAGTGTAACCGAGGGGTTGCCCGTAACACTTGCTGTTACGTTTTGGGAACCACTTGAGCCCAGCTTGTCACTTGGTAGCCAAAGATGGTCTCTGCCAGACACATCCTGTTGCCATGAAGCGTAGGTGGCACTGCGACTATTCCAAGAATAAGTGATGGTCTCCCCTACTCTGTAGGAACTTTTGTTCGCGTAGAGAGAACAGCTTGGGGTTTGAGTAACAACGCCACCTGAACAACGGAAGTCCGACGTTGAACATGCAACACCTGAAGCTTGTTGCACTGCAGAGACAGGGATGGTGGATTGCGCTGATGTTCCATCAATAAAGTTGACTACGATTGTTCCTCCTGCAAACGGCGTTGACTCTGGCTGTGCGTAGAGATCAAAGCGTGTAGTACCAGAGGAATCGATCGGAATAATCTGGTCATAGGCTGTGTTTTCATATGCCTTTCCAGAAACATATAGAGGATAAGGTCCACTTCCTACAAGAGACGTATTGTTAGTTGTTGACCATGCCTCGCCGTACCTGTTCGATTTGATATAAATCTCCCGAATATTGCGAACTTTGTCCGAAGTTACCATAGTTATAAAGTGCCAATCAGCAGGATTGTTGTTCCCTATGCCCACACTCTGTCCGAAACCACTACCGACTTTGTCAGTGTTTGCATCCATGAGGGATGCAGAGACTCCAACTGAAGAATTTTTGTTGTTGTCATTGTGCTCATTATCATCATTCTTTTTATCCTTATCCTCTTTCTTATTGTTATCTTCCTTCTTATGATTGCCTGGCATACAGCGCTCCGCGAGGATGGAACGTGTCTTTGGACCGAGAGTGCCTAACTTTTCTTCGTCACCGCCGATATCCGCCTTGTCCTGATATTTCTTTAGAGCCTTGGAAGTCGAAGGGCCAAAATATCCCTTGGCGGCATGATCTTCGGTGATGGCTGGGATGTCATACCCATTGGCTATGAGCCAGGTCTGCAGTCTTTCAACTTCAGATCCGGTGGAACCAATGTTGAGGTTCACAGAAAATACCGGGCAGTTGTTGTTCGAGGTTCCTCCATTACAACCAAATAGTGAGTTGATCTTGGCACGCGTGATAGGGCCAAAATATCCTGTGGCGCGGATGCCATATTTCTGTTGGAGCATGACGACACGTGCGGCAACGTCCTCGTCATAGGAAGAGAATGTGCTCCCGTCGATGTTGGCGTTATTGAGCACAGTATTGAGAGCGGCCTCTTCTCTGTCATTGGAAGGTAGACCGATACCGAGATCTCGAGTAAACGTATAACAACTAGCTGAAGCTGCTAAGGAAGTCCCTGTTTGAGCCTGGACTCCAGCCGGCATTGTCGAGACGGCCACGAGGACCATGCTCGAAAGCGTGACTACTATAGCTGATATGGATTTCTTCATTGTGTTGATTTGCATTAATGATTAACCGCTACGGGCTCGTACCCAAGTAGCCTAGACTCATCAGCATCACCAGTCAATGACTATTTGAGCCATATATTTGGTGTTTTTGCTGTTTTTGCGTCTAGTAGTACCCGAACATGGCCGCCTGAACTGAAGGAAGCGTATAGGTTAATATGGCCAAAAGACCCATAATGACCAAATATTTGAAGTAATCTGAAGTGTTGATTTTTGTTGTGCGAGCCATGATGATGAATTGATTAGTGAACTAATAAATACCAAAGAATGAGAGACATACGGGTGTCCGTATGTCTCTCGGGTAGTGGGGTAATTATAGCGCGTTAGTAGTGGTTGAAAAGAGGTAGTTATCCACATCTTGTGTGCAAGACCTACCCTTGCACAGGCCTTTCCCCTACTTACGTTTCTCTACGATCTCTTTCTCAACATTACCTGGCACAACTTCGTAGTGATCGAACTCCATCATGGCACTTCCCTGTCCTGATGTCATAGAGCGGAGTTCTGTAGTGTAGCCGAACATTTCGGATAGTGGGACCTTGGCGTGAATAGCGATAGCCTGGCCGCGAGGTTCTGACCCTTCGACTTGACCGCGCTTTGAAGCGATAGAACCGTTCACATCACCCATGTATTTTTCTGGTGCGACGATCTCGAGCTTCATGATAGGTTCGAGGATAACAGGTTTTGCACGCTTGGCTGCAGCTTGGAAAGCCATAGAAGCGGCGATCTTGTAGGCGATCTCTGATGAGTCGACGTCGTGATATGAACCAAAGGTAAGTTCGCAGGAGACATTTACTAGCTTGAATCCAGCCACGATACCGCGATCCATAGCTTCTCGAACACCCTTTTCTACAGCTGGAATGAACTCCTGTGGGATAAGACCTCCTTTGATAGAGTTGATAAATTCGAAATCATCGTAGCGCTTGGTATTCTTGTTGATCTTCTCACCTTCTACGACGGGCTTCATCGGACGGACAGTCAGACGGACGTGACCATACTGACCCTTACCTCCAGTTTGCTTGATGTATTTTTCTTCAGCATCGGCCTCACCCATGATAGTTTCGCGGTATGCCACCTGAGGTTCACCGACGTTTGCCTCAACACCAAACTCGCGCTTCATACGGTCAACCATGATCTCTAGATGGAGCTCTCCCATACCCGAAATGATAGTCTCTCCTGTTTCCTGATTTGAGGATATGCGGAATGTAGGATCTTCGTTACCGAGCTTCTTCAAGGCCATGCCCATTTTCTCCTGGTCATTCTTGGTCTTTGGCTCGATACGGAGAGAGACCACTGGTTCCATGAACTTGATAACTTCGAGGACAATGGGGCTAGTTTCGTCGGAGAAAGTATGTGAGGTGAGCGCGTCCTTCAGACCTACTGCGGCGGCGATCTCACCAGCAAAAACTTTCTTTACTTCTTCACGCTTGTCAGCTTGGAGGCGGACGATACGGCCGAGACGTTCTTTTTTGCCTGTTGTGGAGTTGTAGATATAAGAACCCGCCTCGATAGTTCCCGAGTAGACACGGAAGAAGGTCAACTGACCGACGAAGGGGTCATTCTGGAGTTTGAAAGCAAGTGCTGCAAAAGGCTCTTCATCTGATGGGCCACGGAAGACTTCGGCACCAGTGTTTGGGTCAATACCTCTGACTGGAGGAATATCGAGTGGTGAAGGGAGATAGTCGACGACAGCATCGAGTACGAGTTGAACACCGATATTTTTGAGTGCGGAACCTGTAAAGACCGGGAAAATCTTGTTTGCGATAACTGCCTTACGGGTGAGATCTTTGAGTTCTTCTATAGTAAATTCATTGCCTTCGAGAAATTTGCTCATGGCGGCATCATCGGTCTCAACGATCTTCTCCACCATTTCTGCGCGATATTTCTTTGCATCTTCGAGAAGGTCTGCAGGAATTTCTTTTTCTACAATCTTGCTACCCATCTCTCCTTCGAAGAAGTAGGCTTTCATCTTCATAAGGTCAACAACGCCATTGTGATCCCCTTCGAGTCCTACAGGAAGTTGGAAACGAATGGCATTTTTGTTGAGACGTTCGAGAATGGACTTGTATGACCTGTCAAATGACGCACCCATACGGTCCATCTTGTTGATGAAACATAGGCGAGGCACACTACTCTCGTCGGCATATCGCCAGTTGGTCTCGGACTGAGGTTCCACTCCAGCCACACCGTCGAAGACTACCACTGCTCCGTCGAGCACACGCAAAGAACGCTTGACCTCTACGGTAAAGTCGATGTGTCCCGGAGTGTCGATGATATTGAAACGAACTTTCTTCGATACATCCGTAGCTGGCATATAGGTAGGATTCCAAAAACAAGTGATGGCGGCAGCCGTGATGGTGATACCGCGCTCGCGTTCCTGTTCCATCCAGTCGGTAGTGGTGTTACCGTCATGAACTTCACCGATCTTATGGGTCTGCCCAGTATAGTAGAGGATGCGCTCTGATGTAGTGGTCTTGCCTGCGTCGATATGGGCGATGATGCCAAAGTTACGCATTCTCTCTAGTGGGTAGTCGCGGTTCATGATAAGTAATAAATTCTTTTAATAAATAAGGATAAATAAAAAGCAGGCGACCAGCGGATCGTGCCGGCGGAGGCCAGCTTTTGATAATTCGTAGAATACAGCAAGCAGAGCAAATAATCAAATAAGTTATTCGAAAAATCACACCCCAAATCCAACGGCACTTTTGAGCGATTTCTTTTCTTGCAACAATTTATTTAAAGCTATATTTATATCTTCTATATTATTTCCTTGTCTTCCTTGCTCTTTTTCCAGAAGCTCGATCTTTTCCGCTAATTCCTTGTGTGACGCCAGAAGTTCACGTAGTTTCATAAATGCCCTCATAATATAAACATTCATCTGAATGGCTTGTTCACTCTTGAGAACAGAAGACAACATCGCCACTCCTAACTCTGTAAATACGTATGGTAAATACCTCCTACCTCCTTTACCTTCCTTTGAGGTCACAAATTGTGATCTCAAAGCGGTGGCTTCACTGGGGCTTAATTGAAGGAAAAAGTCATCTGGAAATCTACCAATATTTCTTTTAACGGCTTGAATTAAAACTCTCACTTCCACCTGATATAACTCAGCCAAATCACTGTCTAACATCACTTTTTGTCCCCGAATCAAATGAATCCGACGATCAATAAATGAAGATGTAACCGGTAAAACCAAACTTGTTGTTAATTCTTTTGTATTCATATTTTATATAGTTCTTACAGACACTACTAATCACGCACTTTCGATTTAGTTTTTAAAGATACAACTGTACATATACCGCACATCTGCATAGGAAGTTTCCAATACCCTTCTTCACTCGTCCTGATGACTGTTTCTTTCTTTTTACACACAAAACACTCCCGGTGTTCGATCCATTTTTGAACTAAGGGATAAACCTGGTATGTAGATGTATTTGAGTCTGCGTACATATGTTAATTTTATCAAGCCATCATACTCGGTCAATATTGACCTGCTATCTTTAGTGTTCTAAAGAATTTAGCCTAAAAGATCTTTGTATGTAATACTCTATATCCATGGACACACTTGTACACGCAGATATTTTTTTCTTTGTCACAACTATTTTTGTGGCACTGCTTACAGTGGTCCTGGTAGTGAGCGCGGTATATATAGTAAAGATACTTCGCAATATTCACGAAGTATCCAAACTAGTGAGATCAGAGACCGAGCATATCGCAGGCGATGTAGAACACTTGCGAGCTGACCTGAGAAATAAGGGTTTCAATTGGGGGTCAGTATTCAATTTTATGAAAGGTATCGTTTCGTTTAGATCGCTTAAAAAATAAACAAACATATTTATGACTCAATCAAAAAAAGGAGGTGCGCAAAACAGTAATAATGGAAATGAAAACTCATCACATGCAGTAGCTATCGGTGTAGGAATAGCAGCAATCGCAGCTGCGGCGGCCGGTGCATACTACTTATATGGCAACGAGCAAGGACCCAAGCGCCGCAAGCAGATGAAAAGCTGGATGCTTCGTATGAAAGCAGAGGCTATGGAAGAGATCGAGAAGCTCAAGGATGTAAATAAAGATGCCTATGAAAATGTCATCGCAACCATCACAGAAAAGTATAAGCATCTCAAGGATGTCGATCCTGTAGAAGTTATGGCTCTGGCTTCCCAGATGAAGACGCATTGGAAAAATATCCAAAAGGATCTTAAGTCCGCTACGAAACCGAAAGCAAAGACGCTTGCAAAAAGGAAGACGTCTGCGAAGCGCAGGTAACAATAACGGCACTTTAGTTAACTAAAGCGTCCCAATCCAACAAAAATGCCCCAGGGTGGGGCATTTTTGTTACTTATTTTTCTAAACAGTCTGGCAACCAAACAGCATCTTCTCAGGTCGTCTCGTTCAATTGAGTTTGTAAAATAAAAGAGACATGGAGTGTCACTCGATGTAAAACCGACCTAGTCGGATTTACCAAGCAAAGTGCGCGAACGCCTTGTTGGCCTCGGCCATCTTGTGAACATTTTCACGTTTCTTCACGGCTTCGCCTTCATTCTTTGAGGCAGCGATGATCTCGTCAGCCAACTTGAGGTGGATAGGGGCTCCCTTTTTGGCACGTGCGGCGTCGATGATCCATTTCATAGAGAGGGCCTGCTTGCGCTCTGGACGCACTTCACGAGGCACTTGGTAGTTTGCACCACCGACACGGCGGGAGCGAACTTCCATAGCGGGTGCAGTATTCTTGAGAGCTGTCTCAAAGAGTTCCAAAGGATTTTCTACCTTGGCCTTTTCTTTGATGGCGATCATGCAGTCAGCCACGATCTTGCGGGCAACATTTTTCTTGCCGGAATCCATGATGTAGTTGGTGAACTTGCCGAGTTTGAGCGAGTCGTATGTCGAGTCGGGACGCAAATCTCTTTTTATGTTTAGTTTTCTTCGCATGGGTTTGTATTAGATGAAATAGGCAAATTATTTTGCTGCTTTCGGCCTCTTGTTGCCGTACTGACTGCGACCTTTGCGGCGACTTTCTACTCCGGCGGCATCGAGCACACCGCGAACGACTGAGTAACGGAGACCGACGTCTTTGACACGACCACCTCGTAGAAGAACAACTGAGT
>JBBQVG010000011.1:0-22276 GCA_038211765.1 Minisyncoccia bacterium
AACACCACAAACACTTGTGATGGTCATTTTTCGCACATCAAAGACATCGTTCGCATTCATCGAGGACTTTGTAAATCATTCAAGCAGAAAGTATTAAATGCAATATTGTTTGAGTCTACAATCGCTCCAAAAAAGAAGAAAAACTAGTCAAAAATGCCACGGAAAATGGGTATTATCCCAACAAATCTTACCCCCACGATCACCTTGCGGGGGGGGGGTCACTTTTACGTATACTTGAATACAAGTAATATTAATCACCATAACTTATTGCACTACACTATGAAATTAATCATCCAACATCTACGTTCCTATCTCTCAAAGAATCAAATTTTAAGCCTATCTATCTTTGTTCTGTCAGGTGTTCTCGTTAGTGTAGGAGTGGTGTCTGCCGCAACCACGATCAGTACTGATATCAGTACTGGGGGAAGTTTGAGTGTTACCGGGACTTCAACTCTTTTAGGGAATGTGGGGATTGGGACGACGACACCTAACAATCTTTTAAGCGTGTATGATCTTGTTGATTTCAATAACACCGATTTTAATACAAAGATCGGGTATCAGTCAGGAAAATATATAGTTTCAGGTGCAACCAATAATACATTTCTAGGTTATCAGGCTGGTTTGGCGAGCTCAACTGCAACTACAAATACGGCTGACTATAATACAGGAATTGGGTTCAATTCGATCGGCAGAATCACAACGGGATTTTGGAATACAGCTGTGGGAGCAGTTTCGATGAATTCAACCACAATAGGAACTAAAAATACTGCGATTGGTGTGTTGTCTATGGCCTCCAATACTACAGGGTCTGCTAATACGGCTGTAGGTGATGAATCATTGGATATAAATAGTACTGGGTCTTATAATACAGCAATTGGGCAGCAGGCTCTCTATTTGGGAACAGGTTCTTACAACACTGCTATTGGAGCACTAAATCTTCGTTTACAAACAACCGGAAATAAAAATACAGCTCTTGGTTATCAGGCTGGATTAAACATAACCACCGCCTCGTCAAGTATCATTATTGGTGCAAATGTAAACGCACCCTCTGCAACAGTGGATGGGCAATTAAATATCGGCAATCTTATTTATGGTATAGGTGTATATCAGGGCGATGTATCTTCAGCGTCGCCCGCGGCAGGTAATATTGGAATTGGTATTTCCAATCCAACCTCTCAATTTCAGGTCGCTAGTTCTACCTCGAATGCGACAACCTCTATTGAAATAGGAAAGACGGGACAAAACAAAGGTTCATGTCTGGTTTTGTATGATGCTGCGGGTACAGCTGTATATGCCTCCGTAGCGACAGGAGCTTCTACCTTCACCCTATCTGCTACCTCTTGTAAGTAATCTAAGTTCGATGAAAAAGATTATGTATGAAAAAATTACTTAACCGTATTATTCTTGTATCGTTATTATTTATTCCTAGTATTTCTTTCGCTGACTTCTCGGACGTAACCATCACCACCTCCGCTGTGATCCAGGTCGGCGCATACAGTCTGAATGTTATTGGTTCAAGTGCTGCAGTCCAGTCGATTACAGTCAATCTGACAAACTTTGCAGTTACCCTTGCTTCGGGATCGTCGATAACTATTTCATCTCCGGGACTGAATCAACTTTCGACTGACGTGCAATCTGATGTAACCTCAAATCCCTGTACTCCTGTAACATCATCATTATCACTGGCATATTCTGGTGCGGGAAATGTTACCAACACCATCACACCGTCTTCTGTGTCCTGTGCGGGTACATCTTCTTTTAGAATGGACTATCTTAGTACTGATGGAAATGGAGTAAAATCATATAATATTACGTCAGATTATAATGCAGGAGGAACAGTCGTTCTTCGTGTTTTAGAGCCAAACAATCCAACTCCTGGTGTAGCACATAATTTTCTTTATGCACTTCCAGTTGATCCGTGGGGAATTAGTACATTTGGAGATGGGCTTGATACGTTACGGGCGCTTAATGCTCAAAATCAATACAATGTTACTATTATTGAACCTTCGTTTGTGACGTATCCTTGGTATGCAGATAGTGACAATAATTCTGATTACAGATACGAATCTTTTATGACCTTGGAATTGCAGCCATGGGCACAAACAAATCTATCGACATCAGGAACTGAACAAAATTGGCTGCTAGGATTTTCAAAATCTGGATATGGTGGATTAGATTTGCTTTTAAAACATCCCAATCTATTTACTCTGGGGGCATTCTGGGATTTTCCATCAGATATGACTGACTACACTTCATACAGTGCAAATACAAATTATGGAACTCAGCCGAATTTTGCTAATAATTATGAACTCACATCAACTCTCGTAGGGAATTACAAGACTCCATTTTTAAGTGACAATAGGATTTGGATAAGTGGGTATTATTATTTTCAGCAAGACGTATCAGATTTTGATACTATCTTGAGCAGTCAGGGCGTACAGCATACGACGGCCACCGGAATATCCAGTGTTCATTCGTGGGGCAGTGGATGGGTTGTACCTGCAGTTGCAGCTTTGTATGCGGATAGTACAGTGGCTCCTAGTATAACCTCTATTTCTTCTAGTAACATTTCTTTTAATTCTGCAACGATTGTATGGTCAACGAACCTAGATTCATCTTCAAGAGTAGATTATGGAACATCGCCAGGATTATATAATCATTCGAGTACTGAAATAGATATCTCAACTAGGGTTACTAATCACTCCGTTATCTTGCCCTCACTTTTACCTAACACAACATATTACTATCGCGTTAAATCAAAAAATTACATTTTAAATGAAACTGTTAGTACAGAGAAAAGTTTTACAACGGCAGCCAGCTCCTTGGGAGGTAGTTCTTCGGGTAGCTCAATATCACCATTTACATTAGCAACAATCCTCGCTCCATCGGCTTCCACAACCGCGTATTTGAAGTCGCTTGCAATCCACGCTTGTCCAGCAAACTACATATGCACACCTATTCCAGATCATATTCCAACCGTACCTACAACTCCTTCTATACCCTCAACAACATTTACTCGTGATCTCACCATTGGTTCACAGGGAAGTGATGTTATTACACTCCAAAATTACCTCATCAGAGGAGGCTATCTTGCTGCTGGTTACAATACAGGATACTTTGGTTCATTGACCCAATCAGCTCTTGCTAAATATCAGGTTGCGCACAACATCACCCCTGCATCTGGTTACTATGGACCAGTGACGATATTGTCTCTCTCAAATGGAACACCACAAATGAGTACCCCTTTTGTTGTATCACTTTCTTCCTTCACCCGTAACCTCGATGTAGGTTCAAAAGGTACTGATGTCAAAATGCTCCAGGTCTACCTGAACACTTATGGTTTTACTATTGCTTCCTCAGGTAGTGCTTCTCCTGGCAATGAGACTGACTATTTTGGACGCGCTACACAAGCTGCACTCATCAAGTTCCAAGTGGCGCACAGCATTACTCCTGCAGTGGGGTATTTTGGACCGATTACTAGGAAGGTAGTGGGGCAGTAGATCTGATTCTATACTTTTAACAATCATTTTATTTCATCGAGTAGACATGCCTCCAAGCCCTGTTGGGGAAGTGCCGATCTTGCTCGTAAATAATTAATCTAATCAAACAAAAAGTCCTGCAATTTATTTTGCAGGATTTTTTGTGATACACTTATGCATGCTAACTATATTACTCCATGAATTCAATTCTAAGAAAAAAAGGCAGAGGTCTAAAGGGTCAGTGGACCTTAGATGAAATAAAAACCGGAATAAATCATTTTAAATCGGTAAATGGACATTATCCGCGAGCTCAAGATTTTAATGAAGCCGATTACTTACCTACAGCAAGGTTAATTGAAAGAAATTTTGGCGGACTTCCAAAATTTAGGGAAATGCTTAATCTACCAATGCAGTCCGATCTCACAAAAGGGGAATACCGTTCTAATATAGCAAAAAAAAGACAAAACGAGGCAAGAATATACGAAGAGAAGTTCTATGGTTTTTTAACCTCAGTATTACCAGAACTAAATGTACATGAACACAAGGTTGTGCGTCCGGGAAATGTTTGCTGTGATTTCTTTGTGTACACATCAGACTCAAGTGGATTTGTTATTGATCTATTCTACGCACAAGACATCAATTCAGTTAGAGGGGTTGTAGATTACAAAATAAAAAGATATAAAAATGTTACGCACAAGACTTACTTAGTTCTTGTAAACAATTTACAAGTTACACAAACAAGCATAGATTCTCTGTTATCGAGGAAAAAGAAGGGAATACCCCAAAACATAAAAATTTATACAGAAAAATCATTTAAAATTTTTTTAAAATTAAATATTCCAAATCACACACGCGCTATTGTAGGAAACCAAACAGATACAAACTAAGCTAATAAATTAAGACATAGAACAAGGGGGTGTGGATAACTCCAATACTCTATGTCGCACAAGATACCTTGATACACATAGCTAGCTAAAAAATATAGATATCCAGCAGGTATCTATTACGGCGTCTGCTGGATTGCTGACTGCATCTCCTGGTTGTGCTCAACTGTCTTGCTTACAAGCGCTGGGACGATGGATTTGACCCAAACCCATAGATGTATCGCCTGTTCCCATACATATGCAAAATTGCTTTGTGTCACTGGCTTGTTGACGATCTCGCGTAGGTTCAGTCCGTAGTAGCTAATAATAAGGAGGGCGATGACGATGATAACGATCGCCTTCACCAGTCCCCTGTTTTTTGGAATTTTGTAGGGAAGTGTCATGTATCAATTGTACCTTTCGTATAAGGTTGCGAGCAAGGAACAAGAAGTTTGGTATGTGTAAGTCAATAACCAAGCGCTACAAGTAAGTAAGTGGGTTCAGATAAGCTTTGAAGTCAGCTAGAGGTATAAGAACACCCTTACAGTTGATACTTGAGTTGAAGGCCTTGATCTGGACACCCTCGGTAGCGTATACACCAAAGTGCAGGTGTGGGCCTGTGGAGTAGCCTGTATTGCCACTGTAGCCGATAACTTCACCTCGTGAGACTACCTGACCGTTGATGACTGACTGGACGGATAAGTGAGCGTAGAGGGTCGAAAGGCCATTCGAGTGCTTGACCATGATCCACTTGCCGTATGAGTAGCAACTACGCACGATGTCTGTATTGGCGACGCCGACAACAACACCAGATGCAGCCGCCAAGATAGGAGTACCGACAGAGGCACGGAGGTCGAGACCGGTATGCCCTTTACCATTGTAAATTTGGGCGTTGGCTGTAGCGAACTCTGTATTACCGAAGTATTGAGTAATAAAAGGAACGGATGTAGGCCAGGACAAAACACCCTTCCCGGCCTTTGGAAGTTTGGAAGGATCAACTACTAGTCTCAACTGCGATTCGTAGTCGAGGATTTCTTTTTCGAATGATTCCTTGAGAGCTTTCTTGTCAGCCAAAAGTTTTTTGTAGGAGCTTTCGGACTGCTTGGTTTCCTTGAGGAGCGCGTTCTTCTCACCTGCGGTGGCTATAGTGACCTTGCGCTGGTTATTGAGTTGGTTTTGAAGAGTTACCAATTCGGCCTTGGCCTGTTCGGTTGCCTTTTTGTTGACCTCAAGACCGGCTTTTACTTCGCCGAGTGAAATGATTCTCTGTCTCAACTTCCCTTGCAAGGCTCCCAGATCGTCTAGCTGATTCCAGGCATTAGAAAAAGAACTGTTTGCCAAAAGAAGTTGGGGTATGGATTGATTGTCGAGTCGGTCTATGGTGGCGAAAGACTGAGCGATAATGCGTCGATCATCGACAATGGTCTCTTCCTTTTCTACGATCTGGCCTGACAGTTTCTGTATCTCAAGGTTTTTTGCAGCAATTTTATTTTCGCTTAACGCAATATCAGCTTCAAGTTTTTTTTGAGTGAGCTCAAGGGATCTGATAGTAGAAGCAAGTGAAGTCACCTGACCACCTATAGATGTAAGTTGTTTCTGGTATTCGGCTATTTCCTTTTCTAGGTTTTGAATGTCACTGTTACGTTTGTCTATCTTTGCTTGTAGTTCGCTTACCGCGTCGGCTGCAGCGATTTTGGTGCCATAGGTAAGGGAAACTATACTCACGCCGATGGCAAGAGTTATGATAAGTGTAATGAAAAATACATGTGAGCGGATGGGTGAAAACATTAGTATATTATAGGGATGATTGTAGAGATGCTATGGCAGACCGGATCCTCTTTTCGGATTCTTCCTGACCGAGGATGGTAGCAGAAATAAAAGGATCAGGGGACTTGTCCTTCCCTGTCAAAGCCACACGCAGGGGCCAGAGGACATCGCCCTTGCCGTTTGCTTCGGCATACGACCATAGGGCGGATTTTATACCCTCTGCTGTAAAATCTTTTTCAGAAAGTGAATGCAGAACCTCTTTTGCTTTCTCAAGATGGCTCTTTGCAATCTGGGGATCGGGATTTTTCTTCCACAAAAGCATTTCTTTCGGATAAGCAGAAAGCTCCTTAATAAATCCCAACTCCCCTGTTGGTGAAAGCATGTCTGTAACCTCGCTGAACTTCATTATCTTATCTTTGAGAAGCGGTAGAAGCCGTTGGAAAATAGGACTTCGAGTCGAGAGCCATTCAGGGACAAAGGAGGCAGCACGCTCGCTAAAATCGGCATCAGATAATTTCAGGATATATTGACGATTGAACCATGCCAGTTTTTCTTCGTCGAACACCGCCCCGCCCTTTTGGATGCGATCGAGTGTAAAGTCTTTGATAATTTCATCCACAGTTAGCACTTCCCTATCATCGCTCGGATGCCAGCCAAGAAGTGTCAGATAATTGACCACAGCCTCGGGTAGGTATCCACGATTGCGGTATTCTGTCACCGCTATTGCACCATTTCTCTTCGAAAGTTTGGAACGGTCTTGGGCGAGAAGAAGTGGGATGTGCGCATACTTGGGGATAAGCACCTGTGAGTTTGTTGTTGCGAACGCTTCGTAAATGAGGATCTGGCGCGGAGTATTGGAGATATGATCTTCTCCGCGGATGATATGAGTTACCCCCATCTCGAGATCGTCGACAACTACAACTAGATGGAACACAGGCTCGTCCATACTTTTTGCAATGACAAAGTCTCCAAGCTCGGTGGTGTCAAATGCGATAGGGCCACGGATAATGTCATCAAATCTAACTATCTTTTTTGGGTTCCTAAAGCGGATGACTTCAGTTCGCAGTGATTTGGAGGCTCCAGCTGAGGGATTTTCTTCGCGGGGTTCTTCTTTGGAAATATAAGCATGACCAGAATCAATGAGTTGTTGAATGTATTTCTTATAAATCTCCGTTCTGTCTGATTGGCGATAAAACTGATCATAATCAAGCCCCAGCCACTTGAGGCTCTCGACGATATTTTCCTCATATTCTTTCTTGGACCTTTCCTTGTCGGTATCCTCTATACGCAGGATGAAAGTGCCCTTATTTTGCCGTGCAAATATCCAGGCAAAAAGTGCCGTACGGTAACTGCCGGCATGAAAATAACCGGTTGGTGAAGGCGCAAAGCGGGTGATGACTTTTTTGTCAGGCATAGGGTTATTATACAGTCATTAGGTAATAAAAAAAGCCATCGATGGAGAGTCGACAGTATTCATATAAAAAAGAAAACCGCATCTCTGCGGCTTCCCTTTTTGCCTTCAATTTCCTAATTGCTTGGCTCTCTAATTTCTACCCCTTAATCCCTGCACCTACTGAAGCATATGCACGGAATGGCTTCATGATGACGTTGCCACGGGAATCCTTGAGAGGAAGATCCTTGGCTTCATCGAAGAGCGTGTCACCATCACTTGAGTGCAACATGACATAGTAAAGGCCACCTTCTTTCGTCGATTGGGTAAGAGTGATCTTGGTTCCTGCAGATAGACCAGCATCTAACCACTGAGTACCGATGACTGCACCTGGAGTACCGTCATTGTCCTTGTGTATGACAACCCATCCAGCCCTTGCAAGCTGAACTGATCCGAGGTAGACGACATTGCCTGGATACTGGTCAGTCATGACGATGCGGTTGACCTCCTGTGATATAGAGCCGCCGGTGGTCGAAGTGCTAATGTTGTCGCCGCCTATCGGAGCCTCGGACTTTTTGTTACCAAAAACCATAATACCGATGATAATGAGAACAATGATGACAATGGCTGTAACTACCCACTGCCATGTCTTTACGCCTGTCTGTGTTGGTTCCATAGATATTTATTGCTAAATTAGCCTTTATAATTCGACTTATAATAATAGTAGACAGTAACTATAACATTTCTTTACAATCCAGACAATCTATCTGGAGACCTTGTCTAGCTATTAACTTTCGTGTTCTAATGCAACGTTCAGTATTGCATCGGCGATCAGTGTGGCACTGTCTTTTCGAGCAAATGCCTTGGCACGTTCCTTCATGGTCTGTTGTATGGCTGGATGAGTGTAGATACGGTCTATTTCGCCTATAAGGACGTGGGCGGTGAGATTGTTCTCTTCGATGATAGAGGCCGCCCCAGTCTGTGCATAGGCGAGAGCGTTTGGGGTCTGGTCGTGGCTAACCTCGGGTGAAATAGGAATAATAATAGACGGCACACCCCATGAAGCAATTTCAAAAATAGTGGAACCAGCACGCGAAATGATAACATCGGCTACACCAGCAGACATGCGAATGGCTAGTTCGTTCAGATAATCAAAGGGGTGGTAGCGATAGGAATAGGGATGATCTTTGAGAATGAGGTTTGTAGTTTCGGTGACATTTGTGATGTTTGCTTTGCCTACTTGGTGTATGACCTGATAACGATTGAGAAGTTCTGGCAAGGCATTGAGCATGACGTCATTGATGGTCTGGGATCCTTGAGAGCCGCCAAGTATGAACACCACAGGAGTTTTCTCTTCGAGATTGAGAAACTCCCGTGCCCCATTCGAAAGTGGTTCGATGATGGCCGCGCGGATAGGATTGCCTGTGTGGGCAACCTTGGTTTCCTTGAAATATTTTGCTGCGGTGGGATATGAAATGGCTATCCTTTTTGCAAACTTCCCTGCCCAGGCGTTTACCCGACCGGGCTTGCTGTCCGACTCGTGGATAACGACTGGAATACCCAGGATCTTTGCGGCAAGAAGTGCGGGGAAACTGGCGTAGCCTCCTTTTGCAAAAACAACGTCTGGGTAAATCCTGAACATCGTGACCAAAGCCCATAGACAGCCGTAAGCGGTCTTGAAAGCATCAGTGATATTGAGAAGAGAAAAATAACGCCTGATCTTGCCTGCAGGTACGCGGATGAACTGGAGCTCGGCTTCGAAGAGGGCTCGTGGGTTATATGGCGTAGGTGCCATATAGTAGAGAGTAGGTTTCAATATCTTGCGCTCTTCTACCCTGTTTGAGAGGGCTTGTGCTACAGCGATGATGGGATAAAAGTGGCCACCACTGCCTCCGCCTGTAAATAGGATTTTCATAAGTGTAGTGTAGCGTCTTACATGCTTGTAGAGCAAGGGAAAAGGAACTGATCTTGTTCGCCCTGGGAAACTCGCTCATTATGTTGCTATGACTAGGCTCTACCAAACTTACTTACATTGGCAACCATCCCCGCCGCGGCGAGGGTGATGATAAGAGCTGTACCACCATGACTGACGAACAAAAGCGGCATACCGGAGAGTGGTATGAGTCCGAGCATGGCCGCCATGTTCATGAATGACTCAGCTACAACAAGGACTGATATACCGATGGCCATGAGTCCACCGAAGATGTCCTCGGAACGAGTGCCTACGCGAAATGCACTGATGGCAAAGAGAACATACAAGGTTAGGAGTCCGATGGAACCGGCAAAACCGAATTCTTCGGCCGCTACGGCAAATATGGAGTCGTCGGTTGGTTGGGGCAAGTATCCGAACTTCTGAATACTTTGACCGAAGCCTCGGCCAGTCAGACCTCCAGAACCGATAGCTATGAGAGACTGATTGATCTGGTACCCAGACCCCTGTGTGTCACTGCCGCCATTTAGGAATGTTTTGACACGCTCTGCTGCGTAAGGACGTAGGAAGATGACACCCCCAACAGCTATAGCTCCCACGAGACCGGCTAGGGCAATGTGGCGCATAGGAACCCCCGCAATGACAAGCATGACGATGCCCGTAGCCCCGATAACTACCAGCGTGTCAGTATCTGACTGGATCATCAGGAGAACCCCGAGAATAATCATAAGAATAAGGTACGGAAGAAGCCCGTAACGCATTTCCCCAATATTTTTTTTGGCATAATGGGCCCATGCGGCCATATAGATAATAAAAGCAATCTTGAGGAACTCGGATGGTTGGAAGGTGACAAATCCAAGGTCTATCCAACGTGAAGCGCCGCCATGATAGAGTGAAAACCCGGGAATAAAGAGCAGTAAGTTGACTGCAATGGCTCCAATAAATATAAAAAAGGCAGCACGACGTATCCATGCGTAGTGGATTTTACTGAAAATAAAGAAGGCAACAATACCGATGGCCAGACTGATAACCTGCTTCAGTGCAATATTAGTAAAACTGACATTTTCCTGCGCTAGGAGACCGAGAGATGCTGAAAGGAATATAACGAAACCAAATCCAGTTAGAGAGAGGACTGAAAGAAGAAAAAAACGGTCAATGTGTTTGGTTCTCGAAGCCATTACCGTCTTATTGTAGCATCTCTAAAAGAAAGATAAGTTCCTTCTTTGAAAATAGAACACGTCTTCTCAGGAACCTCGTGCGCTAATCGCTAGCTACAACTCGGATCCCTCGAATCCGGTTCTATTTTGCGAACTTGTATTTTTTGGGGCTTTTTCTAAGCTGTATTCTTGTCTTCCGCTTCTTGTGATTGCATTTTGAATGCTTCAATATCTTCTCGAACTTTTGTGAATTCTGGCAGATCTTCCCTCTTTGAAATTCCTAGGTGCGATAGGAGTTGCAGTGTCGTCTGGTATAGGAAACTTCTGGCATCCTGCGGGTTATCGATACGCTCAACCAGTCCACGAATAAGAAGATTTCGAAGGATGAATTGAGAGTTAACTCCGCGGATATAGTCGATATCTGCCCGTGAGATGGGGCCTTGATACAAAACTATCGAAAGAGTCTCTAGTCCAGCTTTTCCTAAGTCGCGATTGAGCTCTTCTTTTGTTAGTTGTTCGATAAGGGACGAAAATTCTCTGGCTGTGCCCAGCATTATTGCATCTTCTGTCTGAACCAGAGTAAGTCCCCGTCCCTGCAGTTTTTCGCCCAATTCTTTGAGGCCTTCCTTGATAGCCTCTGGTCCAACATTTAGTAAAGTCGCCAGCTTCTTTATAGAAACAGGTTCTGCTTTCCAGAAAAGGATGGCTTCAAGTTGGGCAGAGAGAGACGGATTTGTTGCTGGAGTAGATTCTGGCATATAGTTAAGTTTACAGTGCAAAGTTCAAAGTGCAAAGTTTAGCTTACAGTTCAAATTGTATTAGATTTTGCATTTTTCATTTTAAACTTAGCATTGCTCAATACCTCGGCACACCCACCTCCTTGGTCTCCATCTGGATATCGTCGAAGTTTCTTTCTTGCGAGACATGTACGATCCCCTGTTTGACAAGTTCGAGCATAGCTAGAAAACTGACAATCACATTCACTTTGTTCTCTTTATGTTCTTTGGTAAATTCTTTGAAACTTATTCTCAAATGACTAGTGATGCGACTGGTCAGAGTGCCGATCATTTCTTCTAGACTGACGACTTTCCTAACAATAGTATGAGGTATCTTTTCTTTCTTGGGCAGACGGTTGATCAGATCCTTCAACGAATACAAAGCTTTCTCCATAGTGAATTCCACATCTGGAGTAAAAACAGGAAACACTGGTCGGGCGTGAGATTGGGAAAAGATAATTTCTTTACCAAAAAGTTGGCTGACATGTAGGCTAGCTTCTTTGACACGCTTATAGATCTTCAGCCGAGTTTCAAGGTCATGAATATCACCCTGTTCATCTTCGGTCAGCTGCAATTGTGGTAGGAGTGATTTGGACTTGATAAGAAGTAATGTTGAAGCTATGAGAATAAAATGAGCCGACTCCCCTATCGGCATATTGTCGAATGTTTTTACGTGAGCAATAAAGTCATCGGTGACCCTTGCTAAAGAAATGTCACTAATAAAGAGTTTTCTCTTTTCTATAAGGTCAAGAAGAAGATCAAGTGGACCCTCGAATGATAGAGTTTTGATAGTGAAGGTCATTTCTGTTCTTTTAAGAACTCGTCATCTTTTTTCATGAATTATTTGTCGCACCTCATGCGGAGTTGTTTTTGTATCGATATACTCACCTATAGTTTTGAGTCTACTGTCGAATTCATTTAAAGCCCCACCGATCTGGAGACCAATATCTTCTTTAAATCTAAGATAAGACTCCAGGAATTTGACATCCATATCAGCACGGAGGTCTAAGAATCCGGCATCCATATCTGCACGAATTTTTACACCAAATTTTTCAAATCTTACGTCCATCTCCTTATTAAAAAGAACAATGGATTTTCTCAGTGCACGGTTAATACTCTCATCAATTACGTCTGATACATACTGAGGTATTTTTTGCATAGTTTTCATTGCTAACTAATAATACCATAACCCTATCAGGAAGAAGATCAATTCCTGATAAAAAAATGTTCAATAATTTTTCAAAAAAAGATCAAATCTAAATAAAATTTCTCAAAATACAACTAACTTTGAAACGTGTACTTACAAAACCCCGATTTTCTCTTTGACGTCATTAAGCTTCTTCTGAGCACGTTCATTTGCTTTGAGGGCACCATTTTTGAGAACTTCTGCAACGAGCGATTGGTTCTGGGCAAGCTCGGCACGCTTTTCTCGCAGAGGTTTGATAAAGGAGTCTACGTCTTCTATGAGAGCCTCCTTGAGTGCTTTGTATTTTCCTTTATTTGCTTCATAAATAGGTTTAAGTTCCGCGTCAGTCTTGAAGAGCTTATGAATATTGTAAACATTGGGTGGAATATCTCCGCCGGAATCAGTAACGATACCCATCACCGCTTTTATGATCTCATCACGCTCGGCAAAAAGCGGAATAGTGTTGCTATAACTCTTTGACATCTTGCGACCATCGATACCAGGGACGATGGCGACGTTCTCGTAAATTAGAGGCTCGGGCAATTTGAAGGTCTCCCCAAAGGTTTTGTTAAATTTCTGAGAAATATCGCGAGCGTACTCTATATGCTGTTTTTGATCTTGTCCTACCGGGACAACGTCTGTATCGTAGAGAAGAATGTCGGCAGCCATGAGGACTGGATAATTGAAAGTCCCTACGCTGATCTCCTTGTTTTTGTTCTCAGCATCTTTGAAGGCGTGAGCGCGTTCGAGATATGGTACGCTCACCAGAGTATCAAAAATCCATGTAAGTTCGGTGTGGGCCGAGACATCCGATTGCTTAAAAATAATGGATCTCTCAGGGTCAAGACCGATAGCTATATAATCGAGTGCAAGATCCAAAATAAGACGGCGCATCTCATCTTTGTTCTGGATAAAGTTAAGACCGTGATAGTCGGCGATCATAAAAAGACACTCGTACTGGCCGACGAGCTGGGCCTGAACGAATTGCCTCATGGCGCCAAAGTAGTTACCTATGTGGGGTCGGCCTGTGGGTTTGACGCCTGAGAGGAGTGTTTTGTTCATATCGACCATAATATCATTGTGGTGATAAAAAAACAGCCCATCGTCGTGGTGACGATGAGCCGCGCAAATAGATTCTGTCGAGATTGCAATCAGGCTGCCAAGCCCTGCTGGAATTCTTGGAGACGGACGGCGCCTGGGTCGTATATCGCACGTTGCCCGTCGATCATGACGACATGCGTTTCATCGATGAAGGACTGCACGCCCATGCGGTCATGGAGTTCAAAAACCCCGTTGAGCCAGCCGTTACATGGAAGAATTTTCTTCTTGCCGGCGAGAGATTCGTCGAAAGGACAGATGCTGATGTCATCGATGTGTAACGTCAAGGTTTTGCCACTGTCCTCCAACCAGTAAAAATCGCTACGAGAAGAGGGAGAGACAAAAGGTGGGCGGAATGTGACGTAATCAGGCGTGTTGGAGTTGCGTTTCTGGAGCGTCTTGTGAAATTCGCTTAGGTAACGCCACTTCCAGTTTCTAAATACGTGATTGTCGATAGTCGGCAACTCAGGGCATCGGAACAGTATGCCGCTCGTGCCCAATGGAATGAGTCGATTTGGTACGGTACAGCTGATATGTGAACGGTACATAAGGAGGTCTCCTGCCGCTGTGCGGCATTGAACCAATCACCGAGCACCCACACGAGTACTCTATTTGGAGATCGATCTGGTATGAATTTATAGCACAAAAATAACGGACAGGCAAAGACTATTTCCCCTCTTTCTTTACCCATATCAGATATATGGCCGGTACAACATAGAGTGTGAGGAATGACGACAAGAACAAGCCAAAGATCATGGTAGAGCCCAGTGCCTGCCAGAACTCGTCTGAAAGTGTCACCGGTAAGATACCTGCAATAGTACAGATAGATGTAATAAAGATGGCTTCGAGTCGCGCTTTGCCTGCATCAGCGATGGCATCTTCGAATGGAATACCACTTTCGATATTGAGGTTCATCTTGTCTACAAGAATAATGGAGTTTTTGACGACGATACCAAAGAGTGCCAAGACACCGATAAGTGCCGGGAAAGAAAGTGGTACTCCAAAGATGGCCATGCCCCAGAAGACTCCGATAAGGGCAAGTGGGATAGGGATAAGAACAATCATGGCCTTGCGGAATGAATTGAACTGTATGACCAGTGTAGCGATGATCAGAATGAGGGCGATAAGCATGGCTCGGATTATAGAAAGGACTGACTCGGCATTTTGTTCATTTTCGCCCCCGTAAGTGATGATGTACCCACCTGGCAATTGGTAGTCCGCTGTATTCTTTTGGAATGCAGTCACGACCTCCTGACCATTGGTCGTGGCGTCAACGCCGGCAGATAGGAGGATGGTGCGCTTTTGGTTGATACGGGTAATAACATCCACTGCTGGTTTGAGCTCTATCTTTGCAACATCCTTGAGGAATACAGGCTGTTTCCTGCCGTTGAGTATTTGCAGATTTTGGATAGAGGTAAGCGTCGGTATAGTCGTCGGATCAAATGTGGCAATCAGTTTAAACTCTTTTTCATTTCTGATGATCTTGGTTAGCTCGATACCCGAGATAGCTGTGCGCATGACAGAACCAACATAGGCGGCGTTTAGATAGTTCTGTTCCATAGCGGCGTGATTGAGGGTGAAGGTATATTCTGGAACAGAATCCTTGAGTGAGGTATTGATATTGATCACGCCAGGAATAGCTGTAAGCTTCGGTCGAAGATCAGCTACAATAGTGCGTAGAGTGTTGAGATCCTCGCCTGTAATATGAGCTTCAAAGGCTCCACCTGAAGGCGGACCACCGGCTGGTACAGCAACTTCGATGGTCATGCCGGGAATAGAGAGTTTTGATAGATCAGCGCGAATCTTGTCTGCCAACACATAAGACTTCATCGAGCGTTCGCTTTTGTCCTTGAGCGTGAGCGTAATAGAGGATCGATTGGAAGAGCCGCTACCTGCCCCACCGAAGGAGCCGCCATTCGGACTGGCTTGACCGATAACTGTGGCAAAGTTGGTGATGTCCGGATAGGCACGAAGTCTGTCTTCAATAATCTGAGTCTGTACGTCTGTTTCCCCGAGTCGCGTGCCTACGGGTAGTCGTGCATCCACGTAGATATAATCCTGATCTGATATAGGAAAGAATTCTGTTTTGACAATGCCGGTTACAACCAAAGACACTGAGGCAATGAAGAGAACAACAACACCAGCGAGAACCAGGCGACGACGTTTACGGTCGAGGATATACTTCCTGAACGATCGTTCATAGAGAGGAAGGAATTGGTTGAAGTGAATAACTCCGTGTATCAGTCTTCCTGCAAAGGTGTGCTCTTTGCGGTTGCCCTGCTCCTTTAGTTTGGTTTTGACCAGATCATCACTTTTCCACTCTTTATCCATAAGCTCAGCGTTCTCTTTTAGTATTTCCTTGCCGCTCATCCTACCCCGCTCTGTTTTGTTTCCCTTCTCATACCACCAGATGAGCCATAGCTCAATGATAATAGCAATAACTCCGATAGCTGTTTCGATCCACCCGCCTGCATAGAACATAAGCCCAGCAAAAATAATAAGTAGAGCTTCAATAATGAAAAAGAATTTGCGCGTAAGACGAATGCGCTCCAGCACGGCGGCCAAGGGATGGTTGACCATGAGTGCTATAAGGAGAGAGGCGAGGAGTGTGATGGAGATGGTAACAGGAATAGATTTTAGATATTGTCCAATAATGCCTGTTGCAAAAAGAAGTGGCAGGAAGGCCCAGACAGTTGCTAGAGTGGTAGTTGTAAGTACCCACTTGAAGTCGTTCAGGACCAGAAGTACGGCTTCCTCCGGCGTGTACTTGCCTGTGTTGAGGTATTGTTTGGTAGCCGAAACTACGACGATGGCGTCATCCACCAATAGACCCAAAGAAAGAATGAGGGAAAAAGAAGAAAGGAAGTTGAGGGTGATACCCATCTGGCTTAGCACGCCGAAGGTTATGAAGAATACCAATGGGATGGCCATACCGGCAACAAAGGCCTCTTTGAGACCGACGATGAGGAAAAGAATGACAATCACCAAAAGAACGGTTAGAAGAAAATCATGTTGAAGCTGGTCGAAACTTTGCCTAACCTGAGCTGCAAGGTTGAGAGAGACGTCATAGGTGATGCCTGGTGGAAAAGAGGCGATAGTCTTGTCCGCGGTTTCCTTTGCCGCGTCGACCGTTCCTAGAACTGAAGAGCCTTGGCGTTTTATAAGAGAGAGGGTTACTGAGTTTTTCGGTTCAGATCCGCCGATAGAAAAACGTGAATAGCTGGTCTTCTTTATCCCCTTTTCGGTGACGTTTGCGATATCTTTGAGAAATATGACGCTACCATTTTCATTATGAGAAACCGGAATGGCGGCAATCTCTGACACAGTTTCGACGCGAGCATCGGTACGGATAGGGACAACGAAGGAGCTACTTTCGTAGTTTCCGGAAGGGATAGCAACATTGGCACCAAGGACGGCCTGGTTGGCTTCAGTTGTGCTTATGCCATAAAAGAGCAGTTGCCTAGGAATGTAGGCGATCTCGAACTGGTGTTCTTCCCCGCCAGAGACTCCGATCTCGCGCACGCCCGGTATCTTTTCAAGCTCATCTTTGACTACGTCAGCATAATTGCGGAGAGTAAAACCGTCATATGGTCCTGTGATAGATATAGACCAGATCGGTGTGTCGTCAAGAGAGATTTCGCTTACGACCGAGTCCTCAGCTTCGGTAGAGACATCTGGTTTTGCTTCAACTACTTTGTCGCGTAGACGTCGAGTCGCGTCAGAGATATCCTCTGAAGCGTTAAACTCCACAGTAATAGATGAGAGCGAATTGTAAGAGTTCGAAGTGATGGTCTTCACCCCTTTCAATCCAGAAATCTTGGTTTCAATCTTCTTGGTTACGAACTCTTCGACGTCTGTAGGCGACGCTCCTGGATAGAAAGTAGAAACAATGGCGATAGGGATCTTGATCTCAGGGTTTGATTCTCGAGGCAGGTTGATGAATGAATAAACACCCCAAGCAGAGATAAGAAGAATAATAAGGATCACTACCCGAAAGTTCTTTACAAAAAAGTAGAGCCACATCTTGCGGAGCTCAGGACGGAATTCCAACCGTTCCAAATATTTACTGTCAGATGATTGTTCGTGATCGGAAGACATGTTAGTGGATACAGATACAGATACAAATGATGATTATTCCTGGACCTGCACTGTTTCTCCTGGGTTGAGTTCGTATACAGGTGAAACTATCTTCATGTTGTCTGTAAGGCCACTTTTGATTTCGACGAACTCACCACGAACTCCGCCCAAGACAACCTGTACGCTCTGAATTTTAGAATCAGCGTCAACTGTTAGAACATATGCGTCACCAGGGACTATTTTTACATTCTGCATAGGCAAAAGATATGAGGTCATGTTTGCGACTGTTGGAATTTTGTTTGGCGCCTCGATCATTACCTGGACATTTTCTCCGATGACCAGTCCTGAAGATCTAGAATTTGGGACAGAAATATTGACCTCTACTTTTTTGTTGGTCTGATTGACGCTTGGGGCAACGCCAAGAACAATACCGGGAGTCTTCCCTTCGATAATAACGCGAGCGCCCTTTTGGATGCGAGCGAAATCTTCACCACTTGCATAGGCTTTGACCTGTACTCCGCCTGAACCGACGATGGTAGCAATCAGTGCTCCAGGTGATGCAAGTTCACCACTGCGAAGCGGTAGAACCGCTACTTTTCCGGATATTGGGGATTTTATGATGGTCTTTGCAAGCTGAGCCTCGAGATTATCTACGCCAGCTTGCGCTACTGATACTTGTGCCTGTGCCGTAGACCCGCCGCTCACCTGGGCGTTTGCTAAGGTTGACCCTGCGGCGGTGAGGTTGGCACTAGCAACGCTAATAGAATTGCGAGCTGCAGTAACCAAGGCCTTCCAAGTATTGATAGTAACCGATGTAGAGTCGGTAATTGTACGGCTGGCGTCATTTACTGCACGAGAAACATTTTCAAGGAGTGAACTAGTCTTAGCAATATTTTTTTCAGATATGCTCAAAACATCTTCAATACTTGTATTTGTTGAGGCTGATGAAAGTCCGTCGATGGCTATCTTCCAATCACTAAACGATGACGACAATTCAACACGAGTACTGCGTATAGTGCTGTCGAGAGAGGAGTCGGTGATATATGAGTAGAGTTGGGGTGAACCATTGATATTGTTTGCAAGAAGTTGGTCTACCTGTGTGCGTACTGCATCATCGGCTTTGATGTAGCTGTCCTTGATCTTGTCGATAGCTCCTTTGCGTGCAGATTCGAGACTGACACCTGTACTAGAGTATTGACCCTGCGCGATCCGTAGTGCCGCACGAGCAGCGTCAAATTGGGCTCGGATATCTGCATTCTGGAGCTCCGCGATGATCTGACCGGCAGCAACGTTGTCCCCCACTGCTACATTGAGGAGTGAGAGTGGTGCAGATAACTGACTCTTGAGATCGACTTGCGCAACAGACTCTACGATACCGTCTGCAGCTATACCTTCTCCGCCGGTGCGGAAGGTATTTACCTCAACAAGGGTAACTTTTTTAATATTGGATCCGGTAGCAGTTGCGGTATTTTTGGAGGCAGCGAGACGGCCAGCTATGGCCATACCAGCTACTGCTACTATGACTATAGTTGAGGCCACCAGAGTATGGCTTTTGATGAATGAAAATATGGTCTGCATTGGTTGAATATATTAGCACAATAACCAAAAAAAGTCATGTAGTCAAAATGAGTGCGTAGTAAATCCACTGCTCCTGATTTCCCTACAGACCCTCTTTTTTTAGTTCCTCTACTAGCTTTGAGGCTGTACGGGAAAGTTTCTTGGGGATGTCTACTGTAATACGGACGAATAAGTCACCTCTCTTATTACCATTAGGCACACCCTTGCCCTTGACTCGGAGAATTTCCCCGGTATTGATGCCAACAGGAATCTTGATAACAACGTCACCGTCGAGAGTTTTGAGAAGTTCGTCATACCCAGTAAGGGCATGAGTAAGCCTTACTTTGAGATCCATGACGAGATTTATTCCATCTTTTTTAATGTGAGCGTGGGGATTGACGTGAACTTTGACATAGAGGTCTCCTGCCTGGCCATTTGGAATAGCTTCGCCTATACCTCCGAGGCGGATCATCTCACCGTCTTCCATACCAGGCGGGATCTTTACACTGATCTCTTGCTGACGTTCGAGTACGCCTTCGCCATGACAGGTATGACATTTTTCTTTTGGTACCTGACCTTTGCCATGACAGGTGTCGCAGACCCGAGTGGTGTTGAATACTCCTATAAAAGAGCGTCGAGTTTCATTGAGTTTCCCCTTTCCGTTACAAGTCTTGCAGGTCTCCATGGGGGTACCTGTTGCCGCCCCTGAACCTTCACAGGTCAGACATTTTGCGGTTTTTGTTACGAGAATATCGCGCTCCACGCCAAAGATAGATTCTTCAAACGTGACCTGGATGTCGATAGAGATATCTCGCCCTCTTCGTTGCTGTGCCTGTCCACGTCCGTGGCCTCCACCGAAGAAGTCTCCGAAAATGTCCCCGAGATCAAATTCGAATCCCTGCCCGTTTGCTCCTTGTGTAAATTGTGAGAAATCAAATCCTGAACCATTGCCAAATGGTGAGCCTGTCGAACCATTGAATCCGCCTTGTCCGCCAAAGCCGCCTCCGTATGCTCCTCCTGCAGGATTGAATCCTGCTCCTGATCCCGCAGAACCAAAAGTGTCGTATTGCTGGCGCTTTTGATCGTCAGAGAGGATGGAATACGCCTCGCTTGCCTCTTTGAACTTCTGCCCAGCCGAAGGATCTCCCTTTGTCTTGTCAGGGTGATGTTCATGCGCGAGCTTGCGGAAGGCTTTTTTGATCTCGTCCTTCGAGGCGCTCTTTTCTAGCCCTAGTATTTTGTAGTAGTCTTTCATGGGTGTTGATTCTAATATACGTCGTCATGTTTGCCAATAGATTGTGGGTAGATAAATTCTGAATCAATCCTAAATATTAGGCGGTAGTCAAAAGTTATATTGCAGGCATAATATTTCGACAGACTTCCGTGAAGTTTATGTGTACGCAGTGAAGGGTTACGAATATCAATTTCTAATTGATGGAACCTTTTATATATCTCCTCACGTAATTCTTTATGTCGTTTTAGAAATCTAAATAGTGCTCTTTCAAAAGCATCTGAAAATATAATTTTATACATTGCTATTTTGACTAGGACTTAAGCATGCGCTCCATGTAGCGCTTCATGCCTTTTGCTGAATCGAAAGGTTTTATCCTTCCATTTTTGATATCCCATTCCGATTGAGCAATCTCAAATTCTAGTAGGGTGCGGCTAGCGCTCTTTATGGCCTTTTCTAAGGCAATAATACGCTTTGAGGCAATTTTTTGGATAGTTAATACATTCATATTACTTGATTTTGTTCTTAGTTATTGTCTAGAATTATACTACCGACAGACCCTGTTATCTACTTGACTACTACCCATTTCAGTGATACCTTATTTTTGAATTAAACATGTTGGCTTTAAAAGGAAGCCACGGTGAACCTGAATAGAAAACCAATTCAACAAAAAGGATTGGGACATTGTTTTACTTTTTTCCATAGAAGAAGAAAGTGTTCCAGAAGGGGTCACGGTCGTCAATGAGCAAAATTTTGAAGTGATGCTTTGTGCCGTCCTTGAAGCCTACGGATAAAGGATTGTCCAACCCTCGATATCTTCCCCGAACCTCATAAGTTCAGGAAAGCTACGAGGGCCTTTTTTATTACAAGGGTAGGTCTTGTGTATTCAACTTCATTCGTGTGGCGTATTAGTGGTGCGGCTCACTACTTCTTCTCCTTGAACTCAGCATCTTTTACATTCTCCCCACTCTCCGGACCATTCCCTTTATTTGGACCACTAGATGGATTGTCGCCAGGCTTATTTTTCATATCATTCATGGCGTCATTAATTGGATTTGAGCCAGATTGACCTTGGCTCATATACTGCCCTATCTTTTGGATTTCCGTAGACAGTGCTTCCGTAGCCTTCTTGATAGCCACTTGGTCTGGCGCCGTATTATCTTTGGCAGTTTTTAGATCCGCCATCTTATCTTCAATCGTCTTCCTTAATTCTGCAGGTACTTTCTCACCAGCATCTTTCAGAGCCTTCTCTGAAGTGTAGATCAGTTGCTCTGCAACATTCTTGGCCTCGACCCCCTCCTTCTTGGCCTTATCTTCGACTTCGTGTTGTGCGGCGTCATTTTTCATTTTCTCTACTTCTTCTTTCGAAAGACCAGAAGAAGCAGTGATTTTGATACTGTTCGACTTACCACTGGCCTTGTCCTTTGCAGTCACAGATAAGATGCCGTTTGCATCGATGTCGAATGAGACTTCAACCTGTGGCATACCGCGCGGTGCAGGTGGGATACCATCGAGGATAAATCTGCCGAGCGATTTGTTGTCTGCCGAGAACTGGCGCTCTCCCTGAGTAACGTGGATCTCTACTGAAGTCTGATTGTCAGCTGCAGTCGAGAAAGTCTGTGAGCGTTGTGTTGGGATGGTTGTGTTCTTTTCAATAAGTTTGGTAGCTACGCCTCCCATGGTTTCAATGCCCAGGGACAAAGGAGTAACATCGAGCAAGAGGACGTCTTTGACATCCCCCGCGAGGATACCGCCTTGAATAGCG
>JBBQVG010000012.1:0-18913 GCA_038211765.1 Minisyncoccia bacterium
GACTTTCTGTTACCAAGCTTCGCGCGACAGGGTCCCCACTCAAATCGAGCTTTGGCGGAGCATCTAGTGGTCCTACTCCTTTTGCAAAAATTATTGATACCTCCATTCGAGCAGTTCAGCGAGGAGGAAAGAAGGTTGGTGCCCTATGCTTTTACATGGAAAACTGGCATCTAGATTTCCCGGAGTTTCTAGACTGGAAGCACAACGCCGGTGACGACTATCTGCGTATGCGTACAGCCAACACCTCGGTGTTCATCTCAGATGAGTTTATGTTGCGTGTAGAAAAGGGTCAGGACTGGTACATGTTTGACCCAGCAAATACAGGCGACCTCAATGAACTGTATGGTCAGGAATTTAGTAAACGTTACGCCGAATATGTTTCTATGGCAGAGAGAGGCGAAATAAAAATATTTAAGAAAGTTCCAGCTGCAGAGCAATTTCGTCAGATTCTCGTCTCCCTTCAATCCACAGGTCATCCGTGGTTGGTCTGGAAGGATACCATCAACAATCGTGCACTTAACAATAATACAGGGACTATTCACATGTCCAACTTGTGTACAGAAATCTGTTTACCTCAGGACAGAGAGAATATAGCTGTCTGTAATCTTGCTTCATTGAATCTTGCGGCGCATGTCAATAACAAGGAAGTCAACTGGGGGCGTCTAGAAGAAAGTGTCCGCCTTGGAGTCCGCCAACTGGATAACCTCATTGATATCAATCAGCTTCCTATCCCTGAAGCAGCAAAATCGGACCGTGAAAACCGCGCTATCGGGCTAGGGGTTATGGGATTTGCAGATACTATAGAGCGTCTCGGTATGCCTTACGACAGTGAGCATGCATGGAACTTTGCAGATCGTATCTTCGAATTTGTCAGTTATATGGCTATCGACGAGAGTGCAAACCTCGCTGTAGAACGCGGTTCATATCCGAACTTCGCCGGTTCAGAATGGTCAAAAGGCCTTGTTCCGATAGATACAGTGAAAAAGGTCAGTGCATCACGAGGTTTGGATGTAACCGTAGATATTACGAGCAAGCATCGAGGACTCAATTGGGATGTTCTTCGTACAAAGGTCAAAAAAGGCATGCGTAACGCCACCCTCATGGCCGTTGCCCCCAACGCAAACATCGGTCTAGTGGTTGGAACTACTCCTGGTATCGACGCCCGTTTTGCCCAGGTCTTCTCACGTAACAAGATTTCGGGCAAATATCTCGATCTCAACCATAACCTAGTCAAAGACCTCAAGAACATGGGACTCTGGGAGCAAGTTCGCGAAGCTATCATCGAGAACCAAGGTGACATCTCCGAGATCCCTGGCATTCCTCAGTCACTCAAGGAAATTTACAAGACTTCATTTACCACCTCTCCGTACGCATACATAGAGGTTGCGGCGCGTGCACAAAAGTGGGTTGATCAGGCCCTTTCACGTAACATGTATCTTGCTACTCGCGATCTTGATGAGACCATGGACATTTACACCACTGCCTGGAAGAAGGGTCTCAAGTCTACCTACTACTTGCACATGAAGCCACGTCACTCGGCAGAGCAGTCTACAACCAAGGTCAACAAGGCCGAGAAAATGGGTAAGAAGGGATTTGGAGCAGTGGCCTCAGCTCGCAAAGAAGGCGAAGCCGCTACAGTTCACTCTCTTTCAACCCAACAATCCACGGAGTCAGTACCTACACCACTTTCTGACATGGAGATAGCTACCATCTCGCGCCAGAACTACGTCACGGCAGCTGTCACTCACGCAGAAGAACTCATCCAGGAAACCGCAGATGAGGCTGCGTCTCGCGAGACCATCTCGGTCCACGCAGTCAAAGGCTTTGCCGCAGTAGCTTCACCTGTAGTAGAAATCAAAACTGCATCCGCATCAGACCCCGTAAAGGTTATGCTGGAGAAGCTAACCAATCATCCCAACGCCTCGACACATGCGGCAACACATTCTACCCACAACGTCGTTCCAACCAAAGGTTTTGCGGCAGTCGCCAATACTCCAAAACAAGCTGGGTCCAACTCGTCTTCAGCTGCTCAGGTCCAAGCTCACAAACCAGCCGTTTCGCCAGAAAAAGTAAAAGAAATGATGGAAAACTTTGGTAAGAAACCGCAAAATCAGGCTCATACCCACACTCATGTAGATGGTCCCGAAGATCCTGGCGCAGCAAATATTTGTATTGGGTGTGAGTAGTTGAAAATTTTGTTACCACGAGGTATCACGTTCTACAATCATTTATAGCTAAGGGCCCTTGACGATAGTCCCTTGGCTGTTAAAATTGGGACATGACAACTAAAAACCAATTTACCGCCATATATAAGAAAACCAAGAATTGGTTTGTGGCCTGGATAGAGGAAATTCCAGGAGTAAACACTCAGGGTGAGACTTTGAAAGAAGCTCGAGAGAATTTGGAAGAGGCACTAGTTCTCGTACTCGAATCAAATCGTAAATCATCAAGGTTACAACTGAAAAAAAGTCGCCCCACTCGCAGAGAACTGATCCGGATAACCTTACCTGCCTAACTCTATGAAGCGCACGGATCTTATTCGCCATCTTGCGCGAAACCGATGCCGTCTTATCAGGGAAGGTTCTCGCCACTCTATATTTGTACATATCCTTACGGGTCTAACATCGTCAGTTCCAAGACATACAGAAATAGATGAATTTTTAGCGAAGAAAATTTGCAAAGATCTAGGATTGAAACTATAATTCATTCACAATTTATTCATAGTGATAAAAATTTTAACCACCATGCTCATCGGAAAAGCTGCCCCAGAAGATACAAGTTTGCACCCTATCAAGTACAAGTGGGCATACGACCTCTACAATCAGGCCGTGCGCAATACTTGGTTTCCTCATGAGATCACCCTCAAGGAAGACCTAGATGACTGGAAACGCATGACTGATGACGAAAAGCACGCAGTCGAATTCCTGATGTCCTTCTTCAATCCTGCAGAACTGATCGTGAACCGTTCTCTCGCACTCGGTGTCTACCCATATCTCAAATCACCGGAGTGTCACCTGTATCTAGCAAAGCAGATGTGGGAAGAAGCCAACCATTGTGTGGCTTTCGAATACGTCCTCGAAACATTCCCCTTTGATCGTGAAAAGGTCTTCCAACACCACCTCAGTGTCCCTTCGATGCGCGCTAAAGAAGACTTTATCAACAAATATCTGAGGCGCATGACCGAGGTCAATCTCGATGTTACGACCACCTCAGGCAAAAAGGATTTTATCCGTAACCTAGTTGCCACTAACATCGTCATGGAGGGCATTTGGTTCTATTCAGGCTTCATGGTTGTTTTGTCATTCCGTCAGCGCAAGCAACTACGTAACTTCGGCTCGATGATAAACTGGGTACTCCGTGACGAGAGTCTACATCTACAGTTCGGTATGAATCTTATCCAGAACATTCTAGAAGAAAACCCAGATCTTTTGACTCCAGATTTTGCCGATGATATCCGCAATATTGTGATCGAGGGTGTCAATGCCGAAGTCGACTACAACAAAGATCTTTTTCCGAATGGGATCCTAGGATTGAACGCCGACTATGTGAACCAATACGTGAAGTATGTAGCAGACCGTCGCCTAGAAGAGCTTGGTTTTTCAAAATACTACAACGCAACCAACCCTGCAAAATGGATGTCTGCAGCAACAGACGTCTACGAGCTAGTAAACTTTTTTGAAGCCCAGAACACCAGCTATGAAGTCGACTCTCATGCCCACGGAAAAACAAAAGAGTCGCCAAAGGACAGCAATATTGCTGAGTAGTAGTATTTGTGGTACTATGTAGACGCTGTACCTGACAACTGCGCTTTGTAACTTTGGTTACACAGTGAGGAAAGTCCGAACACCGGCTTGTGTGGCGCAAGCTATGCAAGCAGAAAGGTAGTGGGTAACGCCCACCATGGTAACACCAAGAGGTGCGAACAGAGACGTGTCGGTTGGAAACGGCCGACAGATCCTTTGGGATTAGTTTGTATGGAAACATACAAAGTGCAACGGCAAAATCCTTACCCCGGTGCAAGATCGTGTCCCGCCCTTTGAGTACGTGAAATATTTCGTGTTTTCAGAGGGCGGGAAGAATCGCTAGAGGTGTACGGCAACGTACACCCCAGATAAATGGTTGTCTAGGTTATCTTTGCTCGCTTGCGAGAAGAGGTAACTGAACAGAATTCGGCTTATGGTATAGCTACACCAAAACGCACTCCCCACCGGAGTGCGTTTTGCTTCACTTGATGTATAACTGATCTTCCATAAATCCTCACTCGACGCTATAATAAGAACATTAAAAAAATAATAGCTTATACAATTTATGAATCCTTCACGACGTTTTGAATCAATAGCATTTTATGTTCTTCTTATAACTGTTATTTTGGTTCCACTCGCTTTTATTCCGACGTCGTTTGTGGCACTCGACCTTGTTAAAACCATCGTCATCGCATTCGGTACTCTAGTCGCAGCTATTTTCCTGGGGTTGACAATATACCAAGAAAAAAAGTTAGTCCTACCACCTCGCGGTATCAGTTGGACAATACTTTTTTTGATAATTTCTCTCATTGTCTCGTCTTTGCTCAGCTCCAATGTATCCAGGGCTTTCTTTGGGCAAGGATTCGAAACAGGTACAGCTAGTTTTATTATTCTCCTTTTTGTGGTTGCATATGTGGCCTTCAGTCTGATCAGTCGCCGAGTAGAACGGGCAGGGCTTTTGTATGCCTCGCTTGCTGGAACCTATATTATATTCCTGATCTTCCACTTCTTACGTTTTGTTTTTGGCCCTGGATTTGCACAACTCTCCATCCTTGGATCGCTTGCTTCAACATTTTTTGGCACATGGTCCAGTCTCGGTGTATTCTCATTTTTTATTTCTCTTATTTCACTTTGTGCCATTATTTTTCTTCCTCTTTCAGGAAGGATGAAAATGGGTTACTGGGCTTTGTGTGTTGTAGCAGCTTTTGCAGCCTTCCTGGTACATCCGTTTTGGGCACTGATCATCTTTACAACAACACTTTTTGCATTGAGTGTCTACCTGTTTATTACTAGTAAAAATACTATAGAAGGACACGGGGACCGGAAGAGCCGCATTTCCTGGATTCCTACCCTCGGTTTTATTATTTTCCTTATTGCGCTCATCTGGGGAGGAAATATGGCAAATTCACTAGCTGACAGCATGCATGCTGGCTATAGCGAACTCGCTTTGCCATGGCAGATGACTCTCGACATAGCCTCAGGAGCACTCAAGCAGAGTCCACTTTTTGGCGTTGGTCCCAACCACTTTGGGCAGGCATTCCTGATGTACAAACCTCTACTCATCAACACAACGGATTTGTGGGGAATTGAGTTTGGAAGCGGTGTAGGAGTACTCCCAACGAACGTAGTCAGCCAGGGAATAGTCGGTGCTATTTTGTGGGTTCTTCTACTGATTTTCTTTGGTATTGCTGGAATAAAAACTCTCAAACATCTTCCTGATAACCCTTATGGGCGCTTTATTACAGTGTCATCTTTTTTTGCTTCGGCATTTTCGTGGCTGACTTTATTGGCCTACACTCCATCACACGCATTCCTATTTATCACTTTCGTTGTGACAGGTATCTGGCTTGGAGCTGCAACTCACTATGGCAGTATTCAGGCACTTAGATTTTCAGCAACAAGTGAAACCAAACCGTCACGTTACGTTTCTATTATTACTGGCATTGTAGTTATTATTCTTGTAGTTTGGGGTCTCATCTATATCAAGAAAACTGTCGCCCTCGCTTACTTTACTTCAGGGGTAAAACATCTCACCGCAGAGGGTGATATCAGTACAGCAGAAAGATCATTTGCTTCGGCTACAAAGATCGATCCTTCTGATGTCTACTGGCAGGCACGCTCCGAGGTTGGGCTTGCCAAGATACGTCAGCTTGCAGGTTTGCTTAATGGCGCAAGCCAGGCGTCATCTACACAGATAGCCTCCCAGATTGCGGCGGCGCTCGACCAAAGTTTTGGTTACGCGTCACAGGCCATAGCTCTCAATCCCAACAACTACTACAATCATCTTGCAGCAGCTCGGGTATCAGAATTGGCAATGAACTTCAAGATTGCCAACGCATATGAAAGCGCCGTGAAGTTCTACACAAATGCCACCCAACTCAATCCTTACAACCCTTCGCTGTACCTCAACATAGCACGTATCCACGCATCACAAGGCAAATACCCTGAAGCGTTACAGGCTATTGGACTTGCACTACAGACAAAGGGAAACTATACGGATGCAGCATTTATGGCCTCGCAGGTAGCTGCAGCACAGGGAAACATCAAGGACGCCATCATAGCCGCAAGGGTGGCTACCCAGCTTAGCCCGAACGTACCACTTACATTCTTTCAGCTGGGGATTCTCCAATATACAGACAAAGACTATGCGGGCGCGGTAGTCTCGTTGGAAAATGCAGTCAAGCTTCAGGCTGACTACGCCAATGCACGTTACTTCCTCGGACTATCTCAGGTTCGTTTGGGTCAAGTAGGAGCTGCGACTAAACAGTTTGAAGAATTGGCCAAAAGCAACCCGGGTAGCCAGGAGGTTGAATTTATTCTCAAAAATCTTCGTGCAGGCAAATCTCCATTCGCTGATGCAGAGCCACCCATAACTCCAAATCCAGAAAAGCGCTCAGCACCTCCACTAAAGGATCCTGCGCCAAAAGCATCAAAATCCCCCTCTTCTATTCGATAAAATAGTGTAGTATTATCAGACACATTCATGGTAAAGAAATGGTTTTCTGCGCTTGGAAGGGAAATACGCGGCCTACATGAGGCCGCGTATCTATTGGGTTTTTTTGCACTTATCTCACAGCTTCTCGCACTGGTACGTGACAAGATGTTGGCCTTCACTTTTGGAGCAGGTCATGCATTGGATGTGTATTATGCTGCCTTTCGCATTCCTGATCTGATCTTTGTGTCTATTGGATCATTAGCCTCAGCATCTATCCTTTTGCCGTATTTTATCGAGCATTTTGAAAAGAACTCTGAGGAGGGGAAGTCCTTCACCAATGAAATATTTACCATCTTTTTTAGTCTGCTTATCATCGTCAGTGCCATAGCTTTTATCCTTACTCCGCAAATAATTCCTATTCTTCTTCCAGGATTTTCTCATGATCCGGCTCTCATTGATCTTATTTTTTCGACCCGCATCATGCTCTTGTCTCCGATCTTTCTCGGCCTTTCAAATCTATTTTCTTCACTTACCCAGATGCGTCACCGCTTTCTTGTATACGCGGCTAGTCCAGTACTCTATAACATAGGTATTCTTATTGGCGTGGCCATCCTATATCCGCTTATTGGCATCTCCGGCCTCGCCGTAGGTGTGGCTATCGGGGCGTTTCTACACATGGGTATTCAACTGCCATTTATGTTCTCTGAGGGTTTGGTACCAAAATTTTCCTTCGAAATTCACTGGATTGCGTATAAGCGTATCGTCCTTACCGCTCTTCCTCGCATGGTCACTCTTTCGGCCAACCAACTAGCTTCATTCTTTCTTATTTCGCTTGCGTCACTCATGAGCGTCGGATCTATTTCTGTTTTTACTTTTGCATTTAACATTCAGGCAGTGCCGCTAACTATCATTGGTGCAAGCTATTCTTCTGCGGTATTCCCGACACTTTCTAGGTTATTCTTCCAGAAGCAAACAAAAGAATTTCTTGAAAAAATGATTGCTTCGGCACAGCATATTATTTTTTGGTCAATGCCACTAACTATCCTTTTTGTTGTCCTGCGTGCCCAAATCGTCAGAACCATCCTCGGTGCAGGTAAGTTCGACTGGGCGGACACGAGACTTACTGCTGCGGCACTAGCGTTATTCACTATCTCTACCATTGGTCAGAGTCTGATAATCCTTTTTGTTAGAGCGTTCTATGCCGAAGGAAAGACCCAGCGGCCACTGCTCATCAATATCCTTTCAGCAGTTATCATCGCCGGATCGGGTTACTTCTTGGTGAAAGCGTTCTTTGCATTTCCTCTGCTCCAGTTTTTCCTGGAATCCCTCCTCAAGGTGGAGGGTCAGCATGGTACCAGTGTCTTGGTACTCGGTCTTGCATTTTCTATAGGTATTGCCGTCAATACAGTTCTGCATTGGTGGATGTTCGAACGCTCCTACCCAGGCTTCACCCGACCAGTTTTGCGTACTCTGTGCCAGACATTTGCGGCATCTATAATCATGGGCTACGCCGCATACTGGGGACTACGTCTTTTTGCCTTTTTCCCACTCGAGAAAGTCTGGGGTATTTTTTTCCAAGGATTCTTTGCCGGTATTCTAGGCATCATTGTAGCTATTGGTATCTTGTTACTCCTCAAAAATAGGGAACTGATCGAGGTGTGGACGACTCTTCACAGAAAGATCTGGAAGGCGACAGTGCCACCTGCTGAGGTGGAGCGGTTGTAGAGTCTAAACTTAGACGTGCGGCTCAAGTTTTTATCTCAGCCACTTTTCAATAATAAGTAAGCTCTTTCTGGACAAGGGTAGGTCTTGTACAGGCAACTCCGCCCAGATCTCTTCTGTAATGTAGGGCATAAAGGGGTGCAAAACCTTAATAGTAGTTGTTAAAATATGAAGTAATGTCCACTGAGCTGAAATTCTCGCCACTTCGTCAGTTCCATTAACTGGGCCCTTACTTTCCTCAATAATCTTGTCAGCAAAAGTGTGCCAGAAATAATGGTACAGCTTTTCGGCCGCCAGATAATAACGGTAGCTGTTCATATCGGCTGTGACATCAGTTATCACATCATCTAATTCTTTGATGCGGGCTTCGTCTACTTGGGCAAGGGTAGGTCTTGCGGACAGATCTGCCCCATCGATGGAAGAAAGCACAAACCTTGTAGCATTCCATATCTTATTTGAGAAAAGCTTGTATGCCTTGATCTTCTGTTCATCAATCTTCGAATCATTCCCAGGGCCAACTGCTACCACAAGCGCCATACGAACTGCATCTGCACCGTATTTTGCGATCATATCGAGTGGATCGATATTGTTTCCAGAAGATTTGCTGATCTTTTGACCTTTGTTGTCGCGGACAAGGCCGTGTAGATAAACTGTTTTGAATGGAACTTCATTGACCAAATAGGTACTCATGAGTATCATGCGCGCCACCCAGAAGAAGATGATGTCAGAACCTGTTTCGAGAATAGTTGTCGGATGATATTCGCGATGTGCCGCAAACTCTTTTTCATCCGGCCAGCCGAGAGTGGAAAATGTCCACAAGCCAGAAGAAAACCAGGTATCGAGAGTGTCTTCATCTTGTATCCACCCATCGCCATCTGCAGATGGACTCGGTGCTTCGATGCCACAATAAACCTGATCTCCCTTGTACCACACAGGGATCCTGTGCCCATACCAGATCTGCCTTGAAATACACCAGTCACGAAGATTTTGTATCCAATTGAAATAAATCTTTTCAAAACGCTCAGGAATAACTTTGATCTCACCGGAAGTATTCTGAGCGGAATTGACCGCGCCAATCATGAGGTCTTTGAGAGTGACTTCTTTACCATCTCGATTGAACGGCTTGTTAACAGCGATAAACCACTGCAACTTCGGAAGAGGCTCAACGATACCTCCTGTTCTTTCTGCAGTACTGATATTTTGATCAACTTCCTCCTCTTTCTCTAGAAGACCCTCGGCCTTAAGCCACTCAACAATAGCTTCACGAGCATCAGTAGTCTTTTTATCTTTAACCTCAGACGAACCAACCATCATCTTGGCGTACTCGTTGATAACTTGTTTTAGTGGCAGGTTATGTCGCTGTGCCATTTCCCAGTCGATGTTGCTGTGTGCAGGAGTAACACCTAGTGCTCCTGTACCGAACTCTGGGTCAACATCCCGATCGGCGATAACCCTGAGATGAATAGGTTCTCCAGCAAACACGGCATCAAACTCTTTTCCAACAAAGTCCTTGTAACGAATGTCATCGGGATGAACAGCGATAGCAGTATCGCCGAGTTTTGTTTCGGGACGCGTAGTGGAAATAGTTATAGGAATATCTTTTGAGTACTTGAAAGTATAGAGCTTGGCCTTGCGCGTCTCGTAGACAATCTCATCATCAGAAATTGTCGTCTGACCTTTTGGATCCCAGTTGACCACACGATTGCCACGATAAATAAGTCCGTCGTCGTACATTTTCTTGAATGCCGTACGTACAGCCAGATTTCTTTTTTCATCGAGAGTAAAAGCTTCACGTGACCAGTCCACCGATGCGCCCATTTTCTTCATCTGGGTGACGATAGTGTCGTGGCTTTCCTTTGCAAAAATACCGATACGTTTCAAAAGTTCTTCGCGCCCGAGATCGTGGCGTGTTTTTCCTTCTTCCTTTTTGATCTCCTTTTCCACTTTGGACTGAGTAGCGATAGCGGCATGATCTGTTCCAGGGATCCAAAGCGTCTTGTAACCACTCATACGAGCATAGCGAACCATGATGTCCTCGATGGCGAGCATTAGGGCACCTCCCATATGTAAGATTCCGGTAACGTTCGGGGGAGGGAGGACTATAGAGAAAGGTTTGGTAAAGCGTTCCGAGTCATCTGAATTCTTCTCACCCTTCGGTAGCTTGTCAGGGTTAAAAAAACCGCTCTTTTCCCATGTGTTGTATATGCGATCCTCCGTCTCCGCAGGGTTGTAGGGCTTGAGGAACTTTTCAGGAATATTGGAATCCATGAGAACTAGATAATAGCAAATAAATGGCTCTAAATGAATGGGAAATAGTACGCTACCTATTACTATTGACAAATTACTTAATAAGGTGCTATAATACTATTGTACTGGTGGGGGGTAGCTATGATGCAACCTTATATCTAGTACGGAAAGGAATGTTCATGAAAATTCGTAGAATTCGGCTCAACCTGAAATGGATGCTCATTGTTTATTCGGTTTTGGCGATCGTTTTCGCCGTCCTGATGACCATTGACATTTCGGCTTCAAATCCACCTCCAGCAAAAAATGCACAGATCTTCGAGGTCTGCATGTTTATTTTCCTGGGACTGTTAGCATTGATGGGCGAATTACTTTTGACGTTGATCGTCCTCTCGCTTCAAGTATGGATTCGGAAGATTCGAATTGCTTTCAAACGAGGTGCGCATCATCTGTGTTGGTAAAGCAACCCTGAGCCTCGGCTCTAAAGCTTTCATGTTTTAACCGCGTACCCAATTTGGTTTGGGACGCGGTTTAACTTTGTAAAATAAGCATTTTCTGCTATATTCATCACACCTTATGGAACTAGGCAAGATCCGCAACTTCTCCATCATCGCCCACATCGACCATGGCAAGTCGACGCTGGCTGACCGCCTGCTCGAGATCACTGGCACTATCGAAAAAAGAAAGATGCAGGAACAGGTTCTTGACTCTATGGAACTCGAACGTGAAAGGGGGATTACTATCAAGATGCAACCGGTGCGAATGAAGTGGCAGAGCAAGCTTCATAACGAAGGAGCAAACATTACCGGTTCCGGAGCGAATGAATATTCACTCAACCTCATCGATACACCAGGTCACATCGATTTCTCATACGAAGTATCTCGGTCTCTTCGCGCCGTAGAGGGTTCAATCCTCCTAGTGGATGCTACCCAAGGCGTACAGGCTCAGACGCTTACCACCCTCAATATGGCACGAGAAGCTGGTCTGGTGATCATCCCAACAGTTAGCAAGATCGATTCACCACTTGCTCGAACAGACGAAGTTATCACCGAGGTTAGTCAACTTCTCAATTGCGACCCAAGCACAATAGTGAAAGTTTCCGGAAAAACTGGTGAGGGTGTCGAGCACCTCCTCGAAGAAATCATCCGTAGAGTTCCTGCACCGAAGGAAGAGATCGCTGAGGACGCAAAAGGAAATATAGCTGTGCCCACAGAGTTCCGGTCAGTTATTTTTGATTTTCAATATTCGAATCACACAGGAGTGATCGTCTACGTCAGAGTTATGAATGGTAAAGCCAGTAGACATGACAAACTGGTATTCAAAATCGCTGAGAAAACATTTGAAGCAATAGAGATAGGCATATTTGCACCAGACAATACTCCCGTCGAAGCTCTGGGTGTCGGCGAGATCGGTTATATCGTTACGGGTATCAAAGAGCCCGGTATTGCCTTCGTTGGTGACACCATATCCAGCGTGCGTGACATCTACAAGCCCCTACCAGGCTTCAAGAGCCCTCGTCCGGTGGTGTGGGCATCAATTTACCCAGAGAGTCAGGACGACCTGCCTCTACTGCGCCAAGCGCTGGCACGTATGCGCTTGTCCGACTCGGCTTTTACCTTCGAAGAAGAGTCCTCGGGCACGTTGGGTAAGGGTTATCGTTGTGGCTTTCTCGGTATGCTACATATGGAGATAGTGACCGAACGTCTCCGTCGTGAATTCAACCTAAACCTTGTGGTCACAATCCCAAGTATCACATATACTGTCGAATCAAAAGACGGCACAAAGTCTATTGTATATTCTCCGGCACTGTTTCCAGAAGATCATGACGTAAAGCAAGTATCCGAACCCATTGTTACGCTCAAGATAATCACACCACCCGCATACCTGAGTAGTCTTATGAAACTTCTTTACGATCATGAAGGAGAAGTCCTAGCCACAGAGAATTTTGGTGATAACCGTACGATGATCACCCTCGGTATGCCGCTACGAGAGCTGATGAGGAATTTCTTTGATGAGGCCAAAAGTGTTTCTTCGGGGTATGCATCTATCTCCTACGACATCACCGACGAGCGTCTTGCCGATGTAGTTCGTATGGATATACTTGTTGCCGATGAACCTGTCCAGGCATTTTGCCGCGTTGTCTCACGTCGCAGAGTCGAGATCGAAGCAGAGGCTATGGTAGAGAAGCTCGAGAAAATCCTACCTCGTGAGCTTTTTACTTACAAAATACAAGCCAAAGCATTTGGGCGTATCATCTCCTCCCGCTCAGTATCAGGTAAGAAAAAAGATGCTGCAGGAACATTGTCTGGTGGCGATATTACACGAAAGATGAAACTTCGCGAGAAGCAAAAAGAAGGCCGAAAGCGCCTCAAAGAACATGGGAGTGTGATCATCCCACAAGAAGTATTTGTAAAGATGATGCGAAGTGACTAGGACTATCTAAAATCGCGAGACAGCAGGGAAGTAGAGAAGGATCATGCTAATAATAATGAGGATACCTATCACAACCATCACACCCCTAAAGGCTTTTTGCGTTTTGTGGTGAAATAACATAGTGGATCAAGTATACTGTAAGGTATGAAATACGGCAATCGTTCAACATGGAAAAAATATGCTGCCTCGCCGATAGCACTGGCGCTTCTGGTTGTTATCGTGGTAGTACTTATACGTGCCACTTCGAATATCAGTCACAAAGCCGAACTTGGGGCGGCCAGACTGGCACAAGCACAGGCAGAATATCATAAACTCACAGACAGACAGACCGACCTTTCGACCAAGGTCACCCAGCTTTCTAGCGAAGATGGGCTAGAATCTGAGGTTCGTGCAAAATACAGAGCAGTAAAAGAGGGGGAGTCAATAGCGGTGATCATTGATGATAAAAAAGCAGTAGTTGTTGAAGCTACCAGTACTGTCCAATTGGGCTGGTGGCAGTCTTTGTTGCACAGAATTGGTTTATAGATATGATATGGACACACGAGCGGGTTTGCCCGCCGGAGCTAGAGCGTATGCGGGTATGGTTTAGTGGTAGAACGCGACCTTCCCAAGGTTGAGACGCGAGTTCGATTCTCGCTACCCGCACTGCTTCGCTCCCCGCTAAAAGGCGGGGAGCTTCGCAGTGCAGGCACAATGTCAATAATTGCGCTTTTTTGATATCATTTGTTTATGTCACACTACGTATATATTTTAAAATGTAATGATAACTCATATTATGTTGGTTCAACCCATGATATTAAGGCCAGATTTAAATTTCATACAAGAGGGTTAGTAAGAACAACTCGATCAAGATTGCCAGTTAAACTCAATTGGTATTGTTGTCTTGAAAATAAGAATAAAGCTTTGAACTTTGAAAGGTATCTAAAAATGGGGTCTGGATTTGCGTTTTCTAGAAAAAGATTAGTTTGAGATCATATATATCCTACCGTCTGTAAAGCACAGACCGTTGGTCGCTAATCGTTACGACGATTCCGAGCGGCCACAGTATTAGCTCATAACAACCCGTTTACCTCAAGTCTTGCAAGGAAGTCTCACGACACCTTGTGGGACTTTTCTTTTGTCGGATGTAATCATCATGCTACAGCATTCGTAGCCAAAAAAGTTCCAACTTGGTACCACAATCCGCACTGCTTCACATCCCCAGCTAATCACTGGGGATGTGAAGCAGTGCAAGCACACATATCAACCTTGCGCACGGACATAAAATCTTTTCTCCACTTAGCCCAAAACAATCGAACGTATCTGGGACAATTTGGCGCATGGGGCTAAAGCATATGCATGTATTGTATATGAATATTTTTTGCGTCAATGGATGCACTGGGATTGATTATTTTCTCCTGTGATATACTTGTCCGCATGAAACCAGACGAACCAACAATTCCACTCGCACTTCCACCTAAACCAAAGGCTGGATTGTATATCGATGACAGTAATTTGTATAAGCGAGGAAAAGCTAGCGGTTGGATGACAGATTACAAAAAGCTCTACAAATGGGTTGCCCAACTCAATACGATCGTCCATGCGAGAATATACATGGGCAGACCGAAGTATGAGCCCGCAAAATCCATAAATGAAGCGTTAGGAAAATATTTTGCAAAGATTGGTTATACTGTTACGACTAAAGATTTAAAAAAACTTCGTGACTCTTCTGCTCCACTAGGATACAGAAACAAATGCAATTTTGATGTCGAAATGCACGATGAGATTATGACCGATCTCCACGATTTGGATATTGTATATATTATCAGCGGAGACAGTGATTTCATTAGGACAAAAGATAATATCCTGAAAAGCCAAAAGCATATCAAGTTTCTGGCATATGAAAATAACTGCGCGTGGGAAATAAAGATGGCTTCATGGTTTATCAGTCTGGACTCAATAAAGCTTGAAATTGAGCGTCAATCTCCCAAACCAGTTAATCCTAAAACGGAAAAACCGGCCACTAGGACCGGCGAGGTTACTTGAATACTAGTATAGTCGGGTTTGTCTTAATGTCAAGGAAAGTTGTGGATAAGCGTTAAATAGCCGTATTCAACACCAAAAAAGTTCCACTTGGTACCACAATCCGCACAAAAATATTACTAGTGCGCAAGCAGGCGTAGCGTTGCATAAAAAAGGCCTGCACATTGTGTACAGGCCTGTGAGAACTTACGGAAACTTCAGGGATTTTGCTGTCTCCACTGGAAGTACTTTTTGGTGTTTGCGACACCGATCTCGCCTTCGAGCTGTTTGCGAGCCTCGCTCATACGGCCGCCGACGGCGTGAGAGGCAGACATTGACTGCAGTTCTGCCGCAGTTGGCTTTTCCCATTTGGCCAGAAGGCTGTCAGCTTGGGCAGGTGTGATTTCCACACCGGTTTGCAATGCCGAGAAGAGTTCCTCGTGCCCAGCTGGTGGCGGTGGAACTGTGAGGTTGGGCAACTCTGCCTTTTCCTTAAGTTCGTAACTTTGCACGAACTGCCAACTTGGCTCGAGCTCCACGGGGAAGTTTGTTGGCATCCCCAGAGTGGCACTGCCAGGCTGTGACTCAACGTGAGGGACTTGGCGAGGTCTTTTGACCATTGCCACGCCCACGGGTTGGATGTCCTGCCGCACATCAGTGAGAAGAACTCGTTCCGTCGGTGAGACCTCCGTATGCCGACTTTTGACGCCGAGCACAAGGAGAATGACCGACAACCCAATAATCAGGATATATGTTTTTTTCATAACACCTCAATCATTTAGCGGTACATTGTAGGTCACCGTCACAAGCCCCAACGAATTGACATTTTTGCCCAGCTTTGTCGTAGCCTGAGCAAATGATGGGGTATAAGTGACCAATTCTCCTGCAGCGACCTTTGGTCCCCTGAGGGTCACCATGCCGTAATTCGACAGAAAGGTAAACTCGGTTTGGTAACCCCGGCCCTCGTCTTTTCGATTGTCGATGGCGTAAGTCGTCGAGTTAGCATAGGTTATCCGCATGCCACTTGATGTCGTGCTCCCTCCAGTGTAATTACCGCCAGGAGCGTACTTGGACTCATCGATCTCTACGATGTTGGTGTACCCGATGATCCTCCCGCCGCGCCCGATTGCCCGGACGTATATCTGGAACTGATTAGTGGCAAATAATTCGTCATTGCCCTCTTCTGTCCGATAATAGTCCGTTATTATGACCAGCATGGTGTACGGGGCAGCCGGATAGTAGTAGATCGTCCGAGTTTCCCTCATGACGTTTGTTGATAGAAGTAGTTCTGTGGTGTCATTGAGGATCCACCCTAAGACCGTACCTGAAACCTCCCGACGCATAAAATTACGCTCGGTGTAGGGATAGGTGACTGGCTCACTTGCAGCCGAGATGATATCACTGACCAGCAAGGCCAGCAATGCAAAGATGGTTTTCATATCATATATTGATTTGTGGTGATACTCTGTTCAAAATTAACTTTACGCTGAGTTTTGGTATTGTCAAGGCCCGTTATGCCACTCGCCGATCGAGTAATAAAAAAGGTGACGTGATTGCACGCCACCTCGATGGTCTATAGCCCTCACAGATTTGTAAGGAAAGGTTCGTCGCAGTAGATGTCCGCCGCCCCGACGATTACCAGGTAGTCGAACATTGGGTTCTTTGTAACCCCATCATCCAACGTCTGTGCATTTTCGATGGCTTCTGAAGCCAAGTAGATGCCTAAGCCGAAGGTGTCCTTCATGAACCATATTGCACAAAACTTTTTCCAGAACGTCTTTTCCCACAGAGAGACGTCATTTGTCGAACTCAGACTGAACGGGTATTTCTTCCAAGACAAACCGAGCCTCGGATTGAGTCCCCATTCAAAGAGCTCACTTCTCTCCAGTCGATCCGGCCAAACTAAGTCCTTAACAACTGCACTGTTACAACCTGACAGCGCCGCGAAGGTCATACGATTGGAAGGGGCCATAGTATTCAGGAACCCGACACTCAAGTTGTTTGTAGTGTCGCCGATGAGTGGTGCATATCCTGGTGACCATACGAACATCCGATTGCCCACTAACCCGAAGTCTCCGCTCAGGTACTGGCGGACTGTGTTCCAGAGTGCAGGGTTGGCCGTCAGTGAATTCCATATAGAAGGGTAGTTCGTATGAGACTGCGTTACCAGCCGGAAATTATCCGAACCAAGTAACGCAAACCTACTCAGGAACATGTTTTCCAGATCGTAGAGTTCACCATATACTGGACCTGAGTTCGTCAGGTACCCGGCTTGACCGATCAGTAACGATTCATCGATCATCGGTCGACGATCGACTGGGATTGTTCGTACCAAGGTGTTGGTTACTCCGGCGGACACCATTTTTATGTGTGCCGTAAGAGTGTCACCTGGGTATGAATGAGTGAAATCAGTGATCGAGTCACTGATACGGATCGAGTTTGCTCCGGGTATGGTGCCAGACCAGCAGTTACTGAAGGAAGCGTTACTGATCGTACAGGACCATGTACCGTTCGGTGTAGCAAAGATGAGATCCGCTACAAATTTCCAGCCAACAACCCGTGGATGAATGAACGAGATTGCATTGGTCGGAATGACGAGCACTGGCGGACTAAACGCCCACCTAGCGTCCTCTCCAGTTGAGATCTTGCCGTAGTTATCACAGACCTCCAATTGCAGGTAGTGAGGTACTGACGATCGCAAAGTGGTGGAGTCGAATTCTACAGAGTTAGTAGGATTTTCGCGTAGGTCCATTGTTGCAAGTGTGTTGGTCTTGCCGCCATTGGTCCACACACGCAATGTTGCATAGACAACTGCCGCATCCACTGAAACTGCAGTGAACCCGATACGCACAACATCCTGAAGACGTGTGCCATTGGTAAGCAGGATTTCCGCTCGAAGCGGCGAAGCCTGGTTACTCAACTGATAGAACTCTCTCCCCGATGAAGCAGCAGGGAAGGTTACTCGCGTCATTACACTCGTGGCGGTGATGTTTGTCTTCGCGCTCCACGAGGTGAGGTTGGAAGACCAGAGGAGGGTATACTGCATCGAAATGCTAGAATCCCAACTCAAAGTGACTGACTGATTCGTCTTTGCTATGTGCAGCAACGGACCAGTTTCCGCTGTCGTTCTTGTAGCCAAAGCCAGCAAGAACGACAAAACCGTGTATGTGATTTTCATTGTGTCTCCTGTTCTATAATTTTTCCATTGTCTAGATTTAGTATTACCACATATTAACTTACATGGCAAGGGTGGTACTGGACCGCCTTACTATTAAAACTAGTTAAAGTGCCTCAATTTTTCCTCTTACGGTCGCTATCAACTCGTCTTCATTTGTAAACATTTACCATGACTTAGATCCCGAGAGATGCTCGGACCTTTGCTTCATCGAAACCTATGATAGCCTCTCCACCAATATCAATGACGGGCACACCCATCTGACCTGTCTTTTCGATCATCTCCTTTCTTTTGTCCAGATCTGTGGCAACATTGTGCTCTGTATAAGCAACGTTGTTTTCCTTAAAAAAATTCTTAGCTATGTTGCAATAAACACAGGTTGGGGTTGAATAAACAGTAACGGTTTTCATAAAAGTTAATGGTTAGCTAGCCTATAATAAGTAACTGACAAGCGCATAAATATCCACTCGTAACAATTAATGCGTTGATTATTATAGCACCACCCTGTGTTATAATTCAACACTATGGAAAATGTTCACCTATTTCCGGCGATAGCAGAATATCTGAAGACTATTATCGTAAGTGGGGGATATGCAGTCCTGTTTATTACAACTGTTCTAGAAGGCCTTCCGCTCATAGGCATGGCTGTTCCCGGGCATG
>JBBQVG010000013.1:0-18727 GCA_038211765.1 Minisyncoccia bacterium
GGTGGCTTTGGCGCTCCTCATTGCGGAGAGTGACCCGAAAGATAAGGAGATGATGGTGGCGCTGACGACGAATTTGCTGGGGTAGAAATTATTCACCCTTCTTCTCCAACATTCCCCACAAGCACTGGAAGACCGCGTCGATCATTTGAGTGATTGCAGGGGAGTCTATAATCATAGAAATGACCTCTTCTCCTTTGAATGAAATGATGGCAGTTTTGTCCCTATAGATCATCAATGTTCCGTCAAAAGAAAAATGGTTTGGGAGAAAACGTGTCTCACGATGTGAGTCAGATTGGTATTTTGTTGGTAATTTATTTTCGAATTCACCAGGGACAATGACCTTTCCAAAAATGCCCATTTTTTTCTTCAGTTCAAGTTTTTGCGGCAGAAAGCGCGGAACATATTTAAGGAGTTTGGGATGTGAAAATGTGTGCACTTCACGAGCGCCTTTTTGTTTGGGATCATAGACGTCATCAAAAACTATTTTGACTCCATTTTTACCTGTAAATGTTTGCACAGAGGGATTGCTCGATGAGTGCGCAGCCAAGTTCTCTAGTGTTGGTATGAGGGAACTCAATAGATCCTTTTTCTCATCAAGATCTCGCATCAATCTGGATGGACTAGCAGTAAGATAATGCAAAACATTATTTTTCTTAAACGAAGAAACGAGTTGTTTCTCTTCGAGCTGTTCGAGTAGTACATACACAGTAGAACGTGGGAGGCCGGTATTTTGGGCAATAATAAAAGCGGTTTGGGAGCCATTTTTGGGCTGCTTGAGGAGATAGGTATAGAGATCTGCCTGTTTTTCGTCCAAGCCAAGTTGTACAAGCGATTGAGGTATATTCATAGTGTCAGGATTTATGACAGCAGTATTGTAGCATAATGGCCATAAATAGCAATGTTTTATGAATAATCTGCTATATGGTCTTATTTTACTGGCATTTGCACGGCTTTTTAGTAGACTCATCTATACGGATTATAAATGTGATAGCATTATACTTATGAATAAAAAACTAGTATGGGGTTTTGTGATTGTAGTCGCAGTAGTAATTATTGTCGTTGGTATCAAAAATAGCCAGAAGTCACCGGGCACTCTCTCTATCGGAGTTATCAGTGCTCTCACTGGTAACGTTGCCTATATTGGAGAGTCGACTATGAAAGGTGCTGAGATCGGAAAGTTAAAAGCCGAAGAGGAACATCCAGGTCTTGCCATCAACATGTATCATGAGGACAGTATGTTTGTTCCGCAAACTGGTATCAATGCCTACAACAAGCTTCGTCAAAGCTACTCCATTAACTCACTTATAACGATGGCAAGTAATGTCAGTGTTGCTGTCGAACCGCTGGCGCTCAAAGATAACGTTCTCGATATCGCCGCTTCAACTTTGGCCGCCAAGTATACGACGCCTGAAGACCTTTCATTCCGTATGACTTCAAAGGCTGATCAGGAGGTAACACCTGTCCAGTCATATCTCCTAGCCCAACATCTTACAAAGTTAGGGGTTATGTACATGAACAACGAGATTGGCGTCAGTTTGAATGATGCTCTTAATAAAATAACAGAAGGCAGTTCAGTAAAGATAGTTTCATCAGAGGGCTATCCAGCGGATGCGACAGACTTCAGAACCATTCTCCTCAAAATGAAAAGTGCAGGCGTTGATAGTCTTTATCTTGCATCACTGGCACCGCACAGCGCGATTATTTTGAAGCAGGCAGATGAACTTGGTTTGAAGGTACCGATGGTTAGTTACCGTGCCGCTGAAGATCCAGTCTTTATCAAAAACGCTGGCGCTTTGGCTGAACGACTGGTATATACCAATGCATATGACTCTAATAGTAATTCTCCTGAAAATATTGAGTTTTCGAAGAGGTATATGGAAAAATATAATGAGGAGCCAAATGGTTACGCCGCTGAGGCCTATGAAGCTACGCGATTGATTGCGGACACCTACAGCAAATGTGGAGATACTACTCTCGATATGAAAGCTGTAGAGTGCTCAAAATCTTTCCTCTTCGGTATTAAGGGACGTTCAACACTTTTTGGTCCGCTCTCATTTGATCGCAATGGTGATGTGAGTTACCAGTTTTTCATGAAGACCGTTAGAGGAGGGAAGTTTGTGAAGTTGTAGGATTGTTTGTAAGGGTGGGGTGAAATTTTTGCATGTTAAAGAGTGAATACAAGAAAGTAAACTGATAGAATACTAAGTATGCCCACAGAAACTCTCCTCCAACTCAACAATATCCACGTTCACTATGGTGGCGTCAAAGCTCTCGACGGTGCCTCGGTAAAGATCGATGAAGGAGAAGTGGTGGCACTTATGGGCCCGAATGGTGCAGGAAAGTCGACCATACTCAAAGCTATCTTTGGTCTGGCCCCTATAGAGTCAGGCGAAGTTCTGTGGGAAGGGCAGGAGTTCAAGCCGGTGTCACATGAAGTGGTGCATCGGGGTATTTCATTTGTGCCGCAGGGGAGACGGGTCTTCAAGCACCTCACCGTACTAGAAAATCTGGAGATTGGTGGTTGGCCGACCAAGAGCCTCAAAGAACGCAAGGAGCGAATAGAAAACGTACTTGATCTCTTCCCTGCCTTGCGTGCAAAATTGAAAGCAAAATCTGGCACGCTTTCCGGAGGTCAACAACAGATGCTTGCTATCGCTCGTGGCCTCATGACTGACCCAAAGGTTCTGTTACTGGATGAACCATCACTTGGATTGGCACCAAAGATTGTTAAGGAGGTTTTTGCCAAGGTAAAAGAGATCAATAGCCGCCGCAAGATGGCAATCGTCGTGGTGGAGCACAATTTGAAATCATTACTGGAGATAACGAGTAGAGCGTATGTGCTCGATAAGGGAAAAGTATATGCAGAAGGAGATCCAAAAGATATTATTGAAAAGGGAATTCTGGAGAAAGTATTTTTGGGTAAATAGTCAAGCTACCCATACAGTACGTATCAAGGTTGTGGTCGAGGGGTTGCGGTGGATCACTAGGCAAGAGAACGCTCGGGTGCAATACTTGCCCCGAGCGTTGTAGACGGGTTCCTCATCCGTCTACTGCAATGGCTGGTCGGATAGTTCGAGTTCATCTGGTGAGCGTTCGATTATGCATGCTGCGTTTTCGGTCTGCTGGTCCCCAATAGGGTTTGGCAGATTCATTGTACGGACTTTATGGAGTCCGTAGTGACCAAATGGTTCGCGAACTACAAGCCTGAAGAATTGTAGCTCTAGGGCCTTGATCAAACCTTCGTCACCGCGCACGTACACTCTATTTGATGCTCTCGCCCGAATCCGATTTGCCAGATCATGGCGTAAGACCATATTTCATCACCCCCTCTCTTTAATAGTATTTTACAACAGGTATTAATTTATACAATGGTTTCGGCAGGTAGTGCATGAGGCGATAAGTTTTCAATCCATTGAGCTATAAGTCCCTGTGTCTCTAGGGGATTTTTTACAGAGATACAGTCAACGCCAGTGGCTCGGGCAGGAAAGTCGTTGCCTCCATGAAAAAGCGCATCACCTACAAATAAGATCTGACTGACATCAAGGTCGAGGTACTGTTCAAGCTTGTGAATGCCGTATGCCTTGTTTACTCCCTTGTGAGTGATGTCGATGGACGTCGATCCTCCAATGCGGCAGTCATATTCGGGAAGTTTGGATTTTAGAACCTCAACTATTTTTTGACGCTTCACGCGATCCGAATCCCAAACTATCTTTGCATCAAGCGGGGCATTTTGTCCTAAGCCTGAGAATGTGATTTGCGAACGTCGGTCTTCGATGATGGGACCGAAGCTTTTTTCGGTGTTGACGTATCCCTGCATGGCACGAGTAAGAGTGTCCACTATGCGCTTGCGCTCATCTAGGGGTATTTCTTCGGAATATTCTTGATGCCACTCCCCTTTCCATGTATATAGAGAAGTTCCTGAGGCAGGCAGAAGTAACAAGTTGGTATAATAAGCAAGCCCGTGGGGAAGATGTCCCAAAATTTGGATCTGGAATTGGGGATATCCACCACCAGATATGATGGCAATCTTTGTGTAGCTAAGCAATTTGATGAGGAGCTGACCCATATCCTCTCCAATAGCGGTTTTACTAGACGCTAAAGTGCCGTCAAGATCAAAGACAATTAATTTTTTTGTTGAGATATTCATAGGGCCGATGGGAAAAAGTAAAATTGCGAGAGGGTAACTAGACTTCAAGCATTCGCAATAGTTCGCGCATATTCACTGTAGCTACTCCGATCACCCTGTCTGCGCCTCCATAATACATGTAGGCAGTGCCGTTTCGAACCACCAAGCCACAGGGGAAGACGACGTTCGGAACCAAGCCCTTGCGTTCGTACTCCTCCTGAGGTTCAAAGAGGGGAATGGCGCTACGAGCACGAACCACGGTAGGGTCTTTGAGGTCGAGGAGTACAGCACCGACGCGGTATGTGGTGCTCCATGAGACTCCATGATAAAGAAGTAACCAACCCTTTTCGGTCTTGATGGGCGGTGCTCCTATACCAACTTTGCCTCCATCCCACATGCCTTTGCGCGGGGGTATGATCTCGATACATTTGTTAACCTGTTCTTTTTTGAAATCGAGAGAAGAAAAGAAATCAACGCAAATACTTTCGTTGACGCGATGGAAAATCATATACATACCATTCCATTTTTCAGGAAGAATAGCTGCATCCTTGTTGGCGATATTGGGAGGGGTGATGACCTCAGGCATTGCCCAGGCGCTCCATTTGCGTGCCAGGAAATCCTGTTTGGATATAGAAGTGACAGCAACACGCGGAGTACGACCATCATATGCGGTGTAGGTCATATAGATACGGCCATGTATCTCCATGAGTCGAGGATCTTCACAGCCGTAGTTGTTGTTTACCCCGTCGTTGCGACGCTCAAACTCTGCACGAGGAAAGTAAATAGGTTTATGAGGACGTTCATCTATGGAGAATCCGTCACTTGAGATTGCGTACCCGATGGTTGAGATATTGCCCGGCGCAACTGCTCTATATAGGATGTGAGTTTTGCCACCAAGGTCAATGGCGGCGGGATTTATGGTGCCCATCTCTTCCCAGATCATTCCTGGGCGGGGTGCAATGATGGGATTGCCAGGGAATCGCATAACCGTTTTCTTTTCTGTAGAAGTAATGCTTTTGATCAAGTTATCAATAGGGATGGAAGCCATAGCACAGGAAGTGTCTGCCGCCCCATAGTAGACTTCGAGGTGACCGTTGCGAATAAGTGCACCAGAAGGGAAGGTTATGTGGGGGACTTGACCTACGTGTTCGTAGTAGGCCTCAGGTACCATAAAAGGACCTTTTGTGCGGCCGATAACAATGCGTGGATTCTTGAGATCGAGAAGGACGACCTCGATACCCCATGCAATATCCGGATGTCCGTAACGCTGGATATGTGAATAGACTAGGAGCCAGCCATGCTCGGTCCAGAGTGGTGGAGCACCGAACTCAAGATGATCTTCGGGAAGACGGCGAATACTGATCTTGTGCGCATCGAGATTGCCATACCATTCATCCCAAAATTCTTTTGACCAGATGTCGTCTTCTTTTTCAAATTCAACATAACAAATATCGGAAGGCTTGCGGTCTGTGTTCACAGTCAGGATGCCAGCAATCTTGCCATTTATCTTTTCTGGAAAAAGCGCCATACCTTTTGCGTTGAAGGGAGTGACGAGGTGTTTCTCCTGGATTTTCTTGAGATCAGTAGAAATAGCCACTGCAATCTTGACGTTGTCAACAGAAAAAGGATATCCACCAAGTGCCGTGTAGAAAACGTAATATTTTCTACCAAGCTTGGTGACGCGCGGATCTTCGCATCCAAAGCGGTCAAAGTCCTGGTCTGGAGAAATAAGCACTGCACGATCTTCATAGAAGACCCCATCTTTCGATGATGCTCGACCGATAACTGATGTACGGATATGGGGCTCTTTGAGTAGTTCAGGTTCCGACATGGCACGGTAAACCATAGTGATCTTTTTTCCTTGCTCTATGGGACAGCCATTGAATGTAGCCGCAGCTTCCCAGGGGTGTTCCTTGATCGGGGCAAGGATGGGGTTATGGGGAGATCTGTTGAGGGTAAACATTTTTTTGAAGTTGAATAAGAATAGAAGGTAAGAAATACGAAATATGGGGTCAGACTTTGCCGTAGGTAACCAGCCAGTTTAGTATTTGCACCAGTGGTGTCTTTGCGACACAGACGTGCTTGTCACCACCTCCGTAGTATACAATCAAGTTACCATCTTTGATCACTGCGCCAGAGGCGTATACAACTCCAGGCTTTCCGTCGTTTTCATAATGCATATCTGGTTCAAGGATAGGTTGAGGTGCTCTGTAAAGGATCCTTGTGGGATTTTTGATATCGAGAATCATAGCTCCAAGTTTGTATTTGTTCGGGTCATTTTTGTCCATGGCGTGGTACAAAAGAAGCCAACCCTGTTCGGTCCTGATAGGAGGAGGTCCAGCGCCTCGAACCCAGTTGTCCCAATATTCTTCACGTCCTCCCTTTGGAGCAGCACTCTTGATGTTAGGTGGCACGTACATATTGTCCAGTTCCTCAACATAGTCAATTTTGATTTGTGGAGTAATGCTGTGAATAATGGCAAATTTACCATTGATCTTCTCTGGAAAAAGTAGCCAATTTTTGTTTACCTGACCAGCTGGAGAAATAAGTTTTGGTTTCTTCCAATTCCATTGACCATTTTCCAGGTCTTTCATCGCAATAGAAGTAAGGCCGATGCGTACAGAGTTCCATCCAGCAAAGTTCACATAGGTCATATACACCCGTCCCTCGATAGCAACTGCACGTGGGTCTTCGAATCCGCCCCAACCCCCTCCTGAAGTATAATATGCCGGATTGTAGGTCACTGGTTCCACTGCTGAGTCTGCTTTGGGTGTACCACCTTCGGGCTGATATACAGGAAAAGCTGAGCGATCCTTGAAGTCAAAACCGTCAGCAGACTTGCTGTGGCCGATATTGGAAAGCCCGTCCTGTCCGATAGAGCGATACAGTAAATGAACATTACCTTTGCTGTCAGTAACTGCCGCTGGATTGAGAGTTCCCTGGGCCTCCCATTCATTGTGAGGTCGAGGGGAGATCACTGGGTTTTGGTCGTGGCGGTCGAGGTTGAATTTATCTCCTACAGATTCCTTCTTGTGTTTATTTTTCCGCGCAGTAACAGTTACAACCGAAACAATGATCGCCAGAACGACGATGAGGAGTGAAGCTGTATAAATGTTAAGTGCGAAGTCCATGATGATATAAAGATGGTATAAAAAGTAAAGAAAAGGTTTCGTCAGGTATTTTTGTTACTACGCCCGTATTTGTCTTCTAAACGAACAATGTCATTCTCGTCGAAGTCTCCAAGACCAATCTCAAGAATTACCAAGGGCAAACTTCCACCAATGAGGCGGTGGTTGGTTTCTCGGGGAACAAAATAATTGCTATCTGGAAGCATGGGCACAGAAGCGTCGCCTATGGTCGCCGAACCTTCGCCTGAAATCACATGCCAAAACTCATCACGGCCTTTATGATGTTGGAGGCTGAGAGATTCGCCGGGATTGACGGTGATGATCTTGACTGTGGAAGAGGTGTTTTTTGTAAATTGGACAAACTCTCCCCACGGCCTTTTTTCGTGGTAGGGGACTGGTGCTTCTGTGGCCATATATAGACACATATTACTACGAAAAAGGGCTTTTGAAACTGTGTACAACTCACTTTTTTCACTAACCAAGTAGGTAGTACTGATAATATCTGCGACCTTATGCCTATAGACGCCCTTCGAGACCAAATATTACAGTTATCTTTTTTAGAAGAGTCATTTCTTGCAGGTGAACAGACGTTCACTTATAATGAATGCACCAATTTATGAAACCATTCCCACGTGCAATTTTTCATGTTGACGGCGATTCATTCTTTGCAACATGCGAAGTTGCCAGTCGACCGTGGCTTAGGGGCAAACCTGTAGTGACTGGTCGTGAGCGTGGCATCGTCTCTGCGGCAACATACGAGGCAAAAGCCCTGGGCATCAGTCGGGCCATGCGCCTTTCGGAGGTGAAAAACAAATTTCCTCAGGTGGTCATTCTACCTTCGGATTATGACACCTATGCACTCTATGCCAAACGTATGTACAGCATCGTTCGTCGCTATACGCCGCTTGTTGAGGAATATAGTATCGACGAATGTTTCGCAGACCTTACTGGACTGGCAGAAGAACGCGGTATTACATATGAGATGCTGATACGGCAGATCAAGGACGATCTTGAAACCTCACTAGGACTTTCATTTTCGGTAGGGCTGTCAGTCAACAAGGTTACTGCCAAGATTGCTTCAAAATGGAACAAACCATCAGGATTGACTATTATTCCTTTGGATAAACTTTCAGAATATACTTCCAAACTGCCTATTGGTAAGGTCTGGGGTATAGGCAGGAGTACTGCTATTTTGATGAAAAAGAAGGGCATTGTGACCGCTTTCGATCTTACCTCTCGTGATCGTCATTGGGTGCGCGAAACATTTCCAAAACCGATCCAAGAGATCTACGAAGAATTGAAAGGCGGGTTCGCTCACGAGATTCACGCCGGAGTTCGGGAAGATCAAGCTTCCGTCCAGCGTACCCGAACATTTCGTCCACCCTCGAGCAGTCGAGAATTTATTTTTTCCGAACTTTCTCGCAATGTTGAGGAGGCCTGTGGCAAACTACGCCGACATGGACTATTCACTACCCATGCCTCTTTTTTCATCAAGAGCCAGGAATTTAGTTACCATGGTACAGATGTTGCTTTACCTCATGCCACCAACGTGCCGCAAGATATTTTGACGGCTTTGAAGAAAATTTTTGAAGACACCTTTAGTCCACGAGGTCTCTATCGGGCTACGGGGATCAGGTTATCGAGACTTACAACCGCTCATACTCTGACCGCGCACTTGTTCACGGATACCACTCGTACCGAGAAACTGGCTGAGATGTACCAAGCGATCGACAAAGTAGATCACAAATATGGCAAGAACGTGGTGGTTCTCGGTGCCAGTCTCCTGTCCTGGAAATCTAGGGGAGAAATAAAGGGGCGTGGTCCCGACGTAAAGAAAAATTTATTCAGAAAACGTTTCGGAATGCCGTTTTTGGGAGAGGTAAAGTAGTAGGTTGATGAATAGAGAGCCTGTGACGCTTCTTGAATTTTCCTACAGCAGTCATCTGAGCTTGCCTCTTGGACAGGGGAGAGATGATCTTGAGATCAATTGCACTTCTGTTATCTCTGAATTTCAGCAAGTTCATGACTGATCTTTTGACCTGGTCGGGGAATAATCAACTGTGTTAATGGAGTGGCCTGTTCCAGGTTGTCAACAATTTTGCGAGCTACTTCATCTGCATTCATAAACTGCGAAAAGGTTGTTGGTTCGGCATTGTCGAATAATTCTGATTTGAAACCACCTGGATATACACCAATGACCGAAACGGGGGTATTTTTTAATTCATCACGCAACCCATTGGTAAGACCACGTAAGGCATATTTGCTTGCGATATATGGTAGTCCGCTTGATCCTGTCATGCCATCGAAAGCCGTTATTGAGCAAATATTTACAATCGTGCCCGACTGCTGTTTTTTCATAGCGCGAAGCGCTACTCGTGCGCCATGGATAGTGCCAAAAACATTTACCTGAAATAATTTCTGAATCTTTTCCATGTCAGCATTTTCTAGAGGCTCTTGTGGCAGCCATGTTCCCGCATTGTTAATCCACACATCTATAGTGCCAAACTTTTGTATTGTTTTGTCGGCGACCTCTTGTACTTGGGCTTCGTCAGTTACATCACAGAGAAAAGCACTAATATCCAATTCTTCAGCAGTGCTTTTGATTGACGCACTATCTTTGCTACAGATCACCACCGTGGCTTGTTTTTCCTTGAATATTTTTGCCATGGCCCTGCCCAAACCTTTGCTACCGCCGGTGATAAGCACTACCTTTTTGGAGAGATTCATGGGCTAAGAGTAGACAATCCCCGAGGCACTGTCAAATAAAAGACTAAATATGCTATAGTCCTCGTATGAAAAACGGTGAGAATACGATAACAGGCAGTATATCCACTACCCGCAAAGGGTCTGGATTCCTCGATATACCCCTTGCAGAGGGGCAAAAACGCTCTGAGAAGGAGTCTGTATATATAGAACCAGAATCTCTCAATACCGCCTTGAATGGTGACACTGTGGAGGTCTCTGTAGAAGAAAGAAAATTCAAGGGAGTGGTAGAAAAAGTGGGTAAAGTCATCCGCGTTATTACTCGTGCCAAAACTACCTTTGTGGGGGTTGTCGATATTCGTAACGGCGCTATTTTCGTAATTCCTGATGACAAGCGCATGTATACGTCACTTACGGTACCCAATCCTTCAACAAAGTTAGAGCAACACGACAAGGTATTTGTGCAGTTTGAGTCATGGACCGATCCAAAATCATATCCGACTGCGACAGTTCTGCGCGTCCTTGGTAAAAAAGGTGACAACAATGTGGAGATGGAGTCTATCGTTCTCGACAAGGGATTCGAGGTTGGATTCCCTCAGGCAGTAGAAAAAGAGGCAGACTCGATCCCACAAGTTATCAGTGCAGACGAGATAGCAAAGCGCCGAGACATGCGTAATACCCCAACATTTACCATAGACCCTTTTGATGCAAAAGATTTTGATGATGCGGTTTCATTCAAAAAACTTCCAGACGGAACATTTGAGATCGGCGTCCACATAGCCGACGTCTCACATTATGTTCGCGAAGGGACGGCATTGGATGCTGAGGCAGTCAAACGCGGATGCTCTATCTACCTCGTCGACCGAACTATCCCCATGCTCCCAGAAGTCCTTTCTAACGAGGTTTGCAGTCTGAACCCTCACGAGGACAAGCTGAGCTTTTCTGCGATCTTTGTAATGGACGACAAGGCGCGTATCATTTCTCGTTGGTTTGGAAAGACAGTCATGAACTCCATTCATCGCTTTACATACGAGACTGCCCAGGCGGTCATAGACGGCGAACCGTCTAATGTTGTGAAATACTCAAACAGTATTCAAACTGCCGAGTCCGTATTACCCGGCATGCAGTATCGCGAAAGTATGATAACTCTCGACACGATCGCCAAGGTCCTTCAAAAGGAAAAGTTCTCTCATGGCGCAATAGAATTCGAACAGGATGAGATCAAATTTGGATTGGATGAAAAGGGAAAACCTATCGGCGTCTATCGCAAAGAGCGTTTGGACACACACAAACTGGTGGAGGAATACATGCTTCTCGCAAATCGCGAAGTAGCCAAATACATTTATGATGCAATCAAAGAAAAAGGCAAGCGCGATACTGGAGCCATCTACCGTATTCACGATGTGCCAGACAAAGAAAAGATCGGGGACTTGGCAATCTTCGTCAAGGCTCTGGGCTACAATCTGAAGACCAAGGATGGTGTGGTAACAGCTCATGATCTCAATGATCTTCTGGAACAGATCGATGGTACACCCCACGAGACCCTCATTCGTACAGCAACTATCCGATCTATGCAGAAAGCTGTCTACTCGACCAAAAACATCGGTCATTTTGGGCTTGCATTTCCATTCTATACCCATTTTACTTCACCGATCCGTCGTTATCCGGACTTGCTTGTTCATCGTGTACTTGCGAAACATTTGAACAATGAACCTTTTGGTGATGGAGAGATCAATGTTCTACAAAAGATGGCTGAGAGCTCGACCAAACGTGAGATCGACGCTGCAGAGGCCGAACGTGATTCGAAGAAACTCAAACAAGTCGAATATATGAGTACTCGTATTGGCAAAGTGTTCAAGGGAACTATTTCCGGTGTGACCAAGTGGGGAGTATATCTAGCTGAAAACGAAACCCTTTCGGAAGGGATGATCCCTATTCGCAATCTGGGTAATGACTTTTACAATTTCGACCAGAAAACATATTCGATAACAGGCGAAAAGACAAAACAAAAGTTTACGTTGGGTGATCAGATTTCGTTCAAAGTCATTTCCGCTGACATTGATCAGAAGATGTTGGAGTATGGGATTGCCTAGGTACCTGTCTAATCAAATATCTGGATCAAGTAGCTGTCGAGTGTGCGCTGATCGAGTTCGTAGAAATTTTTCCCTTGATCATGGAGGGTTTTTGCCAGAGCGCGGCCGACGAATCTCCAGTGCCATGGCTCGTATTGGTAGTAACCGTTGCCCTTGGGGTATGAGATAACAAAGCCGTATTTGTAAGCGTTTTTATTGAGCCAGGTAAAGCTGCTGGTAACTTCAAATGTAAGTTCAGCGCCTTTGATAGTTGGGGTCGTAAAGTCGAGAGCTGTACCGAGCTGATGTTCCGAATATCCCTGTTCAGCAGAGAATTGGTTTGCGGTGCCCGCACCATAGACAAGTCTATAACCTGTCTTGATATCTTTTTGAGTTGCAAATGATCGATATGCAGATGCTATCCTGAGGGGGATACTGTCCTGGCTAGCTGCTGCAAATAGCTGGTCAAGGAATGGTGCAGCCTGAGATAGGATAAGGAGTTCTTTGTCTGGATCGACTCTGTACGAAGAATTTATGGGTGTAACTACTGGGGGGATGTAATTTTCACTGAGGAAGTACACTTTCGAGTATTTCTTTAGAAGTTCAGGGTCTATGGTGGTTAGTTTTGTCAAGGTATCAATCTTTTGTTCGTTGTTGACTTTTGCACGCTCCAGAGCTACTCGGGCCGCTTGCTCTGAAGTTAGGTTGCTGAGAAGAGAATTATTTTCAGTGGAGAGTGAAGCGATCTTTTCTCTGTCTGACTTTATGAGGTCTTGGTAAACAATAGTTGAGGATGCGGTAGCGTTTTCTGTTAGGGTGAGGCTTTTTTGCAATGTTGTTGCATATGAATACCAATACACACATCCGCTTACCAGACTAAGAATCACGGCAATAATAGCGACATCTCCCCAGTTATGTTCTCTAGGATTTGTTTTCATAAATGATACGTACTATAGCTAGGATGCGAGGACCAGGAAGACCATTTGGTAACGATGTTGTGCATATGTCTGATTGCTGATTTTTGTAACTGCTAGAGTATACCATTTTTTATTTCTACAGCCCCAACGCCTTCAAAAAAGTCTCTAGTTCGTCTCCCACAATTTCTCTATATTGACCCTGACCAAGCTTTCCTATACGAATATTCATAATTCTCACTCTATGTAGATCTGATACTTCCTGGAATAGCGCCACGCACATGCGGCGTATCTGATGTTTCTTTCCCTCGGTCAGTATCACCCGAAAAGTGCGATCGTTGATGACCTTCACCGTGCACGGGGCGGTCTTTTCATCGTCAATCTTGACGCCTGACTCCATTTTTTCTTTGAAACTCGATCTTAGTGCTTCTTTTGTACTGACGATATATTCTTTCTCGTGATTGAATGTCGGTCCGAGAAGTCTCTCCGTGATACGGCCGTCATTTGTAAGGATAATCAAACCATGTGAATCCTTATCAAGTCTGCCGATAGGGAAGACGCCTCTTACTGGTACAAGATCAAGTATCTCTTCCTCACCCTCTTTCGGAGAATGGGTGACAACTCCTTTGGGTTTGTTGAATACAAGATAAGTGTAATGTGCTGGTCCATTGTGAAGCTTCACCTCGACATGATCATTTTCGTCGACTTTATCGCCTAGTTTGGCCCATTTGCCATTGATATAGACCTGCTTACTTTCGATCAGCTTGTCGGCACCTCTACGAGTAGAGTGCTTGTGGAGTGCCAAGTACTTGTTTATACGCATTGGGAATTCGGGCTTTTCCATAGAATCGGAGTATAGCATGTAACCCCTGCACGGCACACCGCTCAATTTATTGGAGGAAGCTAGATCTTTTTTCAGATCTTGACCAAATTATTCCGTTGTCTTACCGTCAAATTCGTCAGTTGTATCAGCTTCACCTTCGGCCTTGTTTTTGTGAACGATCCCATCTTTATGATGTGGTGGCATGTAGAGTGTGTAGAGCTTCATAGAGTCTGAACCCTTGTTTATGACGTTGTGCTTGGTTCCTGCGGGAACAATGATGACGCTACCATCTGCAAGATCGTGAGGAATGTCGCTTAGTATTGCGGTGCCAGCGCCTCTCTCGACGCGTAGGAATTGGTCCACGTCGTGAACTTCTTCGCCGATCTCTTCTCCTGGTAGCAAGGACATCAATACGAGCTGGCTATTTTTGTCAGTATATAAAACTTTACGAAAATTATCGTTTTCGAGTGAGAGCTTTTCGATGTTTGTTACGTAGCCTTTCATGGCTACATTGTACCACAGTTAGAGTTCATTCTCGGGTGCCAAAAATAACCTTGATACATAAGGCCAAAATAGGGCTTGACATCATTGCCGAGATTAGAACCTTTTGGAGAGACGATTAACCAAACGTAAATGTGAACGCCTGGAGTCCTGATCCTTTGATTTTCATCAGAAGGGTATGTCTGCCGTATGAGTCACCCTCGATGAGTGTATATAACCGCTCGGCTTTTACGGTGATTGTTTTAAGAAGTTTTCCGTCTTTGTATATCTCAATCTCAACTCCATTTTTGCTTCCACCAACGAAATAGACATTTTTTGCATCGTACTCATACATAATACTAGCTTCGCCCGTGTTTTCGGCGTATTCACTTGTGACATTCCAAGAGCCTCCGAGAGTCACATTATCTGATTTTTTGCTACGACTTGAACCAAAATATATTTCTGGACTCCCTACTTTTCCGGATTCCACGACCATGGCCTCTTTCGGTACAGTGGTGCTTGTAGATATCACCATATCGGATCCCATGCGAGCATTTCTCTCAGAAAGCGCTTTTTGAATGGCTTTCTCTGTTTCTTCATAGCCACCTTCACCGATGTGGTCATAGACAATGTAGCCGTCGATATCGATAAGGTACTTACGAGGCCAGTACCTGTTGCCGTATTCATTCCACGTTGAGTAATCGTTGTCGAGAACAACGGGATATTTTATTTGGAATCTCTTCACTGCGTCCTCAACATTCTTTAGTACTTTCTCAAAGGCAAATTCGGGAGTGTGCAGACCGATAATCTCTAGTCCTTGGTCTTTGTATTTTGCGTACCAGTCATTGACATAGGGAAGTGTTCTCTGACAATTGATACAGCTATAGGTCCAGACGTCGAGAAGGACGACTTTTCCGCGAAGTTCTCGGAGTGTGATAGGTTTGCCGTTGGTATTCACGAATCCATCAGGAGAACTGATCTCAGGAGCCAACGTATATTTATTTTTCTTATCTATCGACATAGTTTCTGTAAATGTATTTTTTGTATCCAGGCCTTGAGTGGTTTCTTTGGCTTGTGGCTCGTTCAGTTGGAGTAATTTTTGCTCGATCTTGGTTACATCGAAGATTCCCGCATTGAGTATGGACGTCTGGAGCTTTTTATCGAGACCAGAAATAACAGCAATACCGACGATCAGGAATAGGATGCCAAGCGACCGCTTTACCCACCCTTTGGGATCTGCGGCGATATTGAGCTTGTTCATGATCTTCTGACCCACGAATGCCACAATAAAAAGCGATAGACAGAGTCCTATGGTGTAGGTAATGAGATAAAGTATTCCCACGATCGGCTGCGCGGGGAGCACGGTTGCAAGAACGATAAAATATGTCGGGCTACAAGTGGAAAATACAGGACCGAGCGCTGCACCGACGATGACGTCACCCCAAAAACTCTTTTTCTGGTCACCCTTGCCGAGAAGGATATTTGACTTGGCACTGAGCTTCGCGAGCCACTGTCCTTCCCAGAGCGAAGGGAAGACAGTTATCAGACCGAGAGCGATGATGATGCCACCAGATATCCATTTCCAGACATATTCAGGTACTCCGATAAATAGCGTACTTACCTTGAGAAGTAACGTAAAGGCGATGACTGATAGCCCCAAAGAAATAACAATAGTAAGCACTTTTTTCTTGTGCGCATCTTTGCCTTCACCCGTCAGAGATCCTCCTATGATCACCGGCAGAAGTGGCAAGATACATGGTGCAAGTACGGTGAGTACTCCTGCGATAAATGATATAAGGAGAAGTATCATGTTATTTTACTTCAGCTACGAGGGCGCTCAGGGTCGGACTACCACTCCACTTTTTGATAAGGTTTCCTTGTGCGTCAACCTGTACGAAGGTGTGCTGATAGGTAACACCATACTTTTTCTTGAGTTCTGCTGAGTTGTCATAGTTAACATCTAGAATAGTAAGACTTTCTGGAATATCTTTGAGGTGCGCTTTGATATCTCCATCTATAGCCCTACAGGTTGGACACCAGCTTGCTCGGAAAAAAAGCACAACGTGGTGTGTAGCAGATGCTATTGCGATCTTTGAAGCATCATAACTTTCATATGTTCCAGCCTTCATCATTGCACTTTCATCTTTCACCATGGTGTCTACCTTCTTATCCATCGTTGTTCCTTCATCCTTTTTCATCATTGCTTCTTTCTCCGCCAGGGCTTTTTCATCTGCCATCCTCTTCTCCTGTTCCATCGCAGCCTGTTCCTTCGAAGCCGTGTTCGATGTGTATATGCCGACTCCACCCGCAATAACGATGAGAGCAATGATTCCGATAATTAGTTTTTGATTCATATAAATATATTGTTACCTTGTAATTGATGTTAATACTTTAAGTATAGATAAAACAAAATAGAATGTAAAGCTAACTTTACATTCTATTTGTGGATAAGTATAAACAAGACTGATGTTTAGAGCCGATTATCGCTGTAGATTCTAGTCACTATTTTTGATAGCACCATTGCCACGATAACGATCACAAGCCACACATCTACAGCATCTTGAAGCGATTGGACAACTATAGCGACCGTGAGGAGTGCCGAACCTGTGAGAAAAGCCACGCGTCCCGAAAGCATTCGATGCACAGCCTCTCTTTCATCCTGTACCTTCTCGCGAAGTATGAAGATGGCAAAGAGCGCAAAAACAACAAGAGTAATTCCTAGTGTGAGCATGTGTATCATGTTTGGCATCCAGAAATGAAACGGGTTGAGAAGAAGGGTAGTCAGCGCAATCAAAATTGATGAAATAGCAATTTCTATTTTTATATTATTTTTCATAGGATATTTTGAACATCTTCTCAACAGGAATACTAAAAAACCCTGAGAGCTTTAGGGCTAATAATACTGAAGGGGTATAATTGCCCTTTTCGATCGCAATGATGGTTTGTCTGCTCACCTGCATTTTGTCGGCCAATGCTTCTTGAGTGACACCCCTCTTTGATCGCAATTCGTATACCTCATTTTTAATAACTTCCTTCGTATTCATAAGAGTACGTATACTATACATTTTGAATGATTATACGTAAAGCAGGCTTTACATTATAAATAGTGAAGGATATACTACAGACGTTCTATTACTAATTACTAAATTAAAATCTCTATTTATGAAAACTATAAAATGCTCTCAGGTAGGAGGAGGTACATGTTCGTTTGAAGCTACGGCAGCAACAGCAGAAGAAGCAAAAATGAAAATGTCAGAGCACGCAAAAGTTGATCACGCAGATATGATGGCAAAGGCCACTCCAGAAAGTATGAAGGAATGGAATGTTATGTTCGATAAGGTTTGGATGGAAACTCCTGAAAATATTTAATGTAGTCTACGCGTACCTTAGTGACGAAACCTCACCTTATGTGGGGTTTTGTCTTTTGGTTTTGGCCAGCTCGACATAATTACCGAGAGTTTAGTTCTACACACCCGAAAAAGTCTTGTGTTTCTTGATGTATTTATACTCATGCCATGTGAGAGCGATGATCCCTACATCAAGTACCGTAAGTGCCAAGAGCCAGATTGAATGAGTAAAGCTGAAACGATAGAGTTGATAGACAATGAAAAGGCCGAACACTCCTAGGGAAGCAGGATATGCCCAGAGCTTTTCTTTTAGGAGTCCTGCAACAAGGATAATCTTTATAATTCCATGACTGAGTAAATAAAATGCGGCGAAGTGTTGCGACCCTATCGAGAAATGTTGTGCCGAGTTAATAAGATAATGGGCAATGAAATCTTTTGGATCTTCACCAAGTTCCTCTTGGGTTATAGAAAAGACAAAGTTTGTAACAAAGCTTTGAGTGATAAGGAGAATAAGAAAACCGCCGACTATTTCAATAATCGCGTGGATACCTTTGAGGATTACGGCTACCTCAAAGACCCGATGGATATTTTTCTCCTTAAGAAAGTTTTTTATGATGAGCATAGTGTTGTATTTTATCACAATAAAAAATTTGTTTGGTGTAAAAAATGGCGCCACCTTGTTGGGGCGCCTTTTGTGGTTTAGGATTTCTTTGAGCAAAAGTATGTCCGTAAATCTTCTTTGCATTGTTGGCATAGTGTTCCGTACCTTATACGGTCTTCGGCCATCCGTATCCAGTCCTGGGGGACTCGTAACCCTTGGCGCATAATACAACGATTGGTGCAGTGCAAACCGAACGATTCAACAACATTATTTCTCCTAGAACTGGGCACAAGGCCAAAGACGTGCCCAACTTCATGAAGAGTGACAGTTTTAATACAGCTAAGTCGCTCTGATCTTGAAAAAAGCTGAAGAAATCTGTAAATAGATATGACGGCCCCAATATCTTCTTTGGCCCCACCAACAAATGGGCCTGTCTTCCCGTCATTTATATCACTACAGACTATCATGATAAGTATTTGTGCCTGTACACTTAGGCGACTTACCATGAATGAGTCAAGTATACTACGAGCGTT
>JBBQVG010000014.1:0-18382 GCA_038211765.1 Minisyncoccia bacterium
TATTTCTAAAATTTATATCACCAGTCAAATCATTACCGGAATTGCCTGTAAAGTTAATACTTCCCGAAGTATTTGTATTTTGAATATAAACATCGTTACCTAATGGTAACAACCTCAATTTTGCTGTCGCTCCGCTATCTAGATTCAGCGCTCCGTCTGAAAATAATTTCGTGTAGTTACCACTTCCATTTATTGTTAACTGTCCGAAACCAGCAGCACTTCTTTGTATAGAAACCATTGGTAGACCGTCAACACGACTATACTGAAATGCATTTGAACCGTAACTAGGTCCGTCGGTAATATTTATTGCATTTGTTCCGTTAGGTACTGTGCCAAACTCCAATCTTGCTGATGGTGTAGTAGTCCCAATCCCCACATTGCCGCCAAAATATGCATTCCCGGTAGTGGTGGCACCACCACTTATAGTAAGGCCTCCGGCTTGAGTGCCGTTACCGATAGTAGAGGTGGCAAAAGCCGTGAGACCTCCGTTAAATTGGGTAAGGCTGGAAGTGGCGTTACCAGCGAGACCAAATGGATATGCAAAGGTCGAAGTAAGGTAGCCTGCATCATTGGTCCACTGAGAGATATTGGCTGTAGTGAAGTTACCTGGTGAGAGTTTTTGGTAATCAAGAGTAGTGCCGTTGGAGAGAAGGACTGTGGAAGATGCTCCGAGGGTAGTTAGTCCTGTGCCACCATTTGCTAGTGCGAGCGTCCCCGCAAGAGTGAGAGTACCTGCAGTAGTGACTGGACCTCCACCAAACGATAGTCCTGTTGTACCACCAGAGGCGTTGACCGAAGTAACCGAACCATTGGCAAGACAGGTTCCGTTGAGCAAGTAACACCCTCCACTAAGTGAGATACCATTTGCGAAGGTTGATGTGCCGGTGGTACTGGTCACATCCAAGAGCGCTGTCTGCAGACTACCAGTGAATACTCCATTGCCACCAAACTTGGAATTACCGATAACCTCAAAAATATTTCCAGTGGTAGTGGTTGCACTGCCACCGAGTATAAATACATTGCTAGTGTCTGTAGGATGAATAGCCAGACTATCGGTTGTGGTAGAAAATATTCCGGCAAAGCCACTCGAGGTTATATCTGCACCCCATACCGGGACACCTGCAAGGATCTTGAGCACCTGACCAGAAGTTCCTGCACCGAGACGTGCGAGTGTGGTCGATGTATCAGCGTACAAAACATCACCAACGGCATAGGTACTTGTTCCAGTACCACCATTTGTGGCTGACAATACTCCAGAGAGTGTCAGTGTCCCCGAAGATGTCACTGGTCCACCTGCAAAAGAAAGACCAGTAGTTCCACCCGAGGCATCTATAGATGTGAGAGTACCTGAGTTACTGCTTCCACCTCCGCCGCCGGAATTGCGCCCCAGGTTATCCATGATGCGATTGACCTGTCTAGTAAAAAAATCCTTGGTGACATATTCTTGTGCCTCAAGCACCGAGATGCGTTGAGAAAGCACAGGATCCGTAATAGTCTGCGTGGTTGTGTTGTAGACGACAGACGGACGTGTCGAAGGAACATAAGTGACAACAGGAGTTCTCTGCGTTTGTGCAGTAGTTGTACTATTGGTGATATTTATAATAGTAGTCTTACCCTCATTACTGTTGACCTCGGCTATGGGCGCCACTTCATCCTTTATGCCAAAAAAATGTTTGAACGAATTTACAAACCAATTTCCAGAGGACTCAGTTGCCGCAACCTGAATACTTGGCTGAATTTGAGCTGTGTTAGGCACAGACACCAAAGAAGGAGTTTTTGGTACAGACCGACTGACCTGTGCCAAAGAAACAACCCTGCCGACATTTTCAAAAAATGCTCCGATAGCTCGCGAGGTCCCTTTTGGATATGACACAGCAAATGCTCCAGCACTTCCAAAAGCAAGAAGTGCGACCACAAGAACTACGGCAGGAAACCCGATACTCCACCCAGACTTTATTTTTTTATCTGGAGGATAAATAAGTGGGACCACCTGGATCGGGGATTTTACTGGGAGAGAACTTCTTTGCGGTATGGAAGATTTGACCGTCTCAGGAACAACCGTATTTTTACTGAGAGTCGGGAGGGGCGGTCGAGCATCTGACTCATAGGATATTGACCACGCAGAACTCGGGTATGCCGGAATTTTCTTTTCGACTATCTGTGTCTGCACAGATGTCTGAGTATTTACATATTTCGGAAAAGAAGAAAGTGGTCCGGAAGGAATAGAAGGAACAGTGGGCTTATCGACGATCGCAAGTACAACTTGTTCTGTAGAGCTTTTTAATGGAGCTGGAGTTGCAGGAACGTCAGCGGAAATATTGGCAGGAACGTTAGCGTGAATAACAGTGGCGTTTTTTGCATCCACTAGAGACTTAATATATGCATCAAGGGATGCACGTTCTATGAACCAAGAACGACCGATCATCCGCGCTGTAACTTTTGCACCGCGACAAAGTTGGCCAATATAATCGTTGCTGTACTTGCCTATCTCAGCAGCTCGTCTAGACGAGATGTACTCCTTACCTTCAATGTTCATAGAATCTTTCACGTCCTAATTTTAGCAATACTAGAGCCGACAAAATAGGTGGGGATAACATTTTTACAGCCAGATTTTGATTTCTATAAAACAAAATTGTTGTAGCGCATTTTAGAGCCTTTCACAAAATGAGCACCTAACTTTTTTAAAACGAAAAAATAAAATTAAACAAATTTGTATTTAAAATATCAAAAACATAAACCTTACTAATCTATGTTAATCACTAGTAAAGATATCCCCATTTCTAGTATAGATTAGTAAGGTTTAGTAGTGTTATAATGATCTACATGGAACAGCAATCTAAACTAATAAATATCAAAGATGTTGCCAAAATGTTGGGTGTAACTCCTCTTACGCTACGCAATTGGGACAAAGCAGGCAAACTCAAGGCACTTCGTCATCCACTCAACAACTATCGTGTATACAAACGCGAAGATATCGAAAAACTGATAGAACAGATCACTACCAACACGGAGCCAGTAGTAGTCCGCAAAAAGGGCTTGAGAAAACTTGAAGTCAGGCACGTCGCAGAATAGCCCTACCTACATGGTTATCTCGGCTACCCGAGATAACCCACACGTCCAAATATGCTATACTATTTCTATGAGTTCAGCATATATTCCTACTATCGGTCTTGAGATTCACGCCGAATTGAAGACTTATTCAAAGATGTTTTGTTCTTGCAGGAACAATCCCGACGAAGAACGTCCCAACACCAACATTTGTCCTATTTGTCTAGGCCATCCAGGCACTCTTCCTGTTCTCAACAAAGAGGCCATCAAACATGTACTAAAACTCGGCACATCAGTCGGTGGTTTTCCGGCGGATTTTACAGAATGGGATCGTAAAAATTATTTTTATCCTGATATTCCAAAAGGCTACCAGATCAGTCAGTACAAATTCCCTCTTGTATCAGATGGCGAGCTTGCAGGAGTCGAGATCGAGCGTGTCCATCTCGAAGAAGACACCGCGCAGTCCACTCATGACACGCATCAAAATAGTTTGGTCAATTTCAATCGCGCAGGAGTCCCCCTCATGGAGCTCGTCACCAAGCCCGTCATCCACGACAGTGCAACTGCAGTGAAGTTCGCAAAGGAACTTCAACTTCTTTTGCGTTATCTCGGCGCTAGTGAAGCCAACATGGAAAAAGGCGAGATGCGAGTCGAAGCGAACATTTCTGTTGCTTCAGAAAAAGACACGGCTGCTGGTAGATTTGGGACAAAAACCGAAGTCAAAAACCTAAACTCCTTTCGAGCTGTCGAACGGGCTATCGGGTTCGAGATCGATCGTCAGTCGTCACTCCTAGATGAGGGAGGCACCGTCGTTCAGGAAACTCGCGGATGGGATGATGCTCGCAATGAAACATACTCTCAACGTAGTAAGGAAAGCTCTCATGATTATCGATACTTCCCCGATCCCGATCTTCCGAAACTAAAGATATCTGATATCCCAGAATTCGTTGCTAACATTCTGAAGCAAGAAGTTCCAGAGCTTCCAGAAGCAAAGCGACTTCGCTTTTCAGATAAGTTCGCTATGACTCCAAAGGAGGTTGCGGTCTGTGTCGAGTCTCCCCTTCTCTCTCGATACTACGAATCTGTGATCTTGGCATATCCCGATGATCAAAAAAAGATCAAACTAACCACCAACTATATATTGAGTGACTATCTTGGTCTGTTAAAAAAGAAGACCGACTCACTCAATGTTGAATCAGCAATCTCAACCATTCCTTTTCAAGCTTTTTCTGAACTCGTCACCATGATCGCAGATGGCGACCTTTCATCTCGTGGCGCAAAAGACGTCCTCGCCCTTCTCGTTGAGAACTCATCGACATCTCCACGTGCTCTAGCAGAACAGCACGGCCTTATTCAAAAAAGTGATCTAGGCGCCATCACTCCGATCATCGAAAAAGTCATCGCTGACAACCCTACAGTAGTTGCGGACTACAAAGCGGGCAAAGCTGTCTCTCTGCAGTTCCTGATCGGTCAGTCTATGAAAGCAACCAAGGGCTCCGCAAATCCAGAGATCGTCAAGAAACTTTTACTAGAGAAATTGGGTAGTTAATGATAACCGTTAGATGCGCTATAATTAAAAGATGCTAAAACCTCACATAGTCATCCTCGGTGCCGGATTTGGGGGCACTTATGTAGCCAAGAAGCTCGCCCCACTGGTAAAAGCTGGTGAGATAGACGTAACCATCGTAAATCGTACCAATTACTTTCTTTTCACTCCTCTTCTCCACGAGGTTGCCACGGGTTCTCTCACAGCTTCGAGTGTGGCCGAACCATTGCGTGAAATATTCCAAGGTACAGGCATCGAACTTTGTGAAGGTGCTATAGAGTCCATAAATGCCACTGATGGTCGAGTGCGTGTAGTCGGTTCCCTGCACGCAACACTCGAATACGACTATTTGGTCATTGCAACTGGTGCAGAAACCAACTATTACAATATTCCAGGCGCAGAGAAGTTCTCATTGCCGCTAAAGAGCATCGCGGATGCAGAGAACATTCGAGCAGCTATCATCGATGCTTTCGAAAAGGCCCTATATGATATTGACCCCGAGGTACGCCGTAGACAACTTTCATTTGTGGTCGTGGGTGGTGGAGCTACCGGTGTAGAAGTAGCCGCCGAACTTAGTGAATTCATCGACGGTATCGTCGAGAGATACTATCGAGAGACCAATCACTGCAAACCCGAGGAGCCACAGATCAGCCTTGTTCACGCGGGCAAAGAACTGCTAGAGATGTTCCCTCCGCGACTACGTGCCGCGGCCGAAAAAAGACTCAGGGAAAACAAGGTGTCCATCCACTCGTCTGCCACAGTAACCAGTGTCACTCAAAATGGATTGATACTTGGTGGTGAGATGACTATTCCTGCCTCTACTATTATCTGGGCCGCTGGAGTAAAGCCTGTCGTGCCCCACTTCGAAGATGGTATGCCCCCATTGGTTGGTGGACGTCTGGCTGTAGACGAATTCTTCCAAGTCAAAGACTGCGAACATATCTTCGCTCTCGGAGATGCATCTGGATACATCGACACTCGCAAAAATGAGGGCAAATCTTTACCTATGCTTGCACAGGTTGCGGTCGGAGAGGCTGGTAAGGTTGCGTACAATATCATGGCTTCTATCCACAACAAGAGGCTTCGCAGTTTCAAATACCGCTCCAAAGGTTCGATGGTTTCTGTGGGGCAATGGTTCGCTATTGGTGAGATATTTTCAATGAAGATCGCAGGCAAGTTTACCTGGTGGCTCTGGCGTACGGTCTATTTATTCAAGTTCGCCTCATGGAAGAAGCGTATCAGGATCATGTTCGAATGGACACTCGATATCTTCTACCCCAGAGATATTACCGTAAAATAACTATCTCGTGGTCACACGTGTGCAAAGTGCACAATGATATATAGGATAACCACTCCGAGAACGGTCATGCTGGTCGTAAGTGTTTTGGAGTGACTGTGATGCCCTTCGGGAATAAGGTCACTCGCACCAATATATAGAAAGAAGCCGGCAAACACCGCAAGTATAACTGCCAGGGATTGTTCCGAAACACTAACCAAAAAAGTGGCAGCCGCACCGACGATGGGCGCCAACGCTACAGCCGTAAGCCACGCCCAAGCACGGGTGTTTTTATTGTTTTTTTGTAGACCGTTGCTCTCGGCATTTTTGAGGATGACCCCGATAGTATTTATTCCGTCAGAGAATCTATGAGCAATGACGGCGATAGCCACGACCATACCGATAGACGTGGAAGCTTGGAAAGCTACTCCTATAGCGATGCCGTCTATGAGACTATGGAGGCAGAAGCTTGCAGCTCCCAGTGAAGCTCGATGACTATGTGCTTCGTGGTTGTGCCCTTGCTCTTGCTCTTGCTCTTGATCTTGATCTTGCCCTTGATCTTGATCTTGCCCATGTTCATGTTCATCAGAGTGCGAGTGAAATGAAAAGATGCGGTCGAGAATAAGGTATAGAAGAAACCCTCCAGCCGTCAGTGCTGTCATTTGTTCAGGTGCATAAATTCCAGAAACCAAGCTTATTGATTCTGGGATAAGGTCAAATAATGCCGCGCCAATAACTGCCCCAGCCGACAGCCCGATAATGATATGTAGCTTGTCTCGAAACCTGAGCGCAATAAAGCCTCCGAGGAAAGCGGCGAGGGATGAGATGATGGCGAAAAGAATAGTCATATGTTTTTTTCTTTATTACAAGGCAAGCATATTCCAAAGAATTCCAAAGAATGACTTTCTATGTGGCGAAATTTTTTGAGACCTGACGAGCGTGCCATATCGTGAAGATCATGAGAAATACATCCAGTCACATCTTCTATCTCACCACATGAAGTACAGACAACATGATGATGGTGCTTGCGACCAAATGCAATCTCGTAATAAGAACGGTCGGGGTCGATTAAAATGCGGTTCACCAATTTGGCCTTTGTCAGCCCTTCTAGCGACCTATATATGGTAGCTTCGTTATATGGTGAAATACCGTTGTGGGACTTTGCTATTTTTTCTATAATACTGACCACGGATAAAGGGTGTTTTTCCCTAGAAAGGACGCGAAGGATATCAACTCTCACGGGCATAATTTTTATGCGGTGACCAGCCAAGAGGTAACGAAACTCAGCGTCGGGCATATCATCAAAGGCCTCTTCCATATCCAATGGGTGGGTGTAGTGCTTCATTTCACCATTGTCCCCCAAGTGCAAGTCACTTGCAAGTTGTATACATGGTTAAGCCACGTAAATCGACGTCATTGCAAGTCACTTGCAAGAAGTAAAGTGGTCTTATTTGGAATAATGCCCCCCCATATTCTCTTACAAATAACGCTTTCGACTTATCACCATCCACGCGACGGGTACACCTATACTCTAAGCTATAATATAGGGCACTCGACCATAACCTTCATGACCTTACGCACCATAGACCTCCAATTCATTCGCGCCTTCCGAGAAATCAGCGTGCCTGCCGGACGTATCTCTATCTTCTTCATATATTTCTGGTTCGGTGTCTTGAAGATCCTCGGAACCGACCTTAGTCCAGCCACACCACTCATTCGCAATCTATTTGAACATGTGATCCCTTATATCCCCTTCCCCACATTTCTTATATTTTTCGGTCTCTTCGAATGTCTCATCGCAGTACTATTTATTATTCCAGGATGTGAACGAGTTGTAATTCCACTTCTTATCCTTCACATGATTATGACCTTCATGCCGCTATTCGTCATTCCTGCTGCTACTTGGAGCGGGTTTCTTATCCCAACTATCGAAGGTCAGTACATCATCAAAAATGTCCTTATCATCGCCGCCTCTATCGGCATTGCCGCACATCTACACCCCATCAGTCTGGATCACAAGAAAGGTAAGCATCATGTGAAGTAATTTATCCAGTAGGAACCGTTATCATTGCACATAATGGCGGAAGCGGCGGCGTCGTAAGAAACGTCGTAGTATTTGTTTCCACTTGATGAATACACCTTGGCAATTTTTATTGGGCCGACGTCTACGATATCCTTGATACGATCGTCGGCCACTGCCCCAATAGCTTCAAATAGTTTGACACGAGGTGTTGGCTTCCATTTCATGAGACTATTTTAACAGATTCGGGTAATGGAAGTTGTATAGATGATTATTTTTCGATCTCAAGTTTTCCCTCTCTCATTATTTTAACCGAAGGTGGAGCATCTATAATTCCAGACTTATCTACATGAAGAAGGCCAGTAGCCCCTTCTATGTCAGGAGAGTTTTGAATGTAGTTAGCAATATATTCCTTAGATGGCTTACCACTACCCTTATACGATTCGGCCGCGCGAACAACAGTGTTAAAAGCATCGTACATATTTGGAACGGCAAATGTTAACTCTGTATTGTAAGCCGCTTTATACTCTGCCTCTAGACGAGAGGATACCTCGCTATAACCCACTGACCAAAGACCGTTAAAAAGTGCCTTATCCTGTGACAATTCAAAATACATGATGGTGGTTTGATTGTGGACCCCTTGATTGTTTAGCTGTTTGGCCAGAAGTTCCAATTCTGGCGAAAGACTAAGCAACACATAAATATCGGCTTTATAAGGAATACTTTTTGCCACAATTTGTCTAAAATCTCGCTCTCCGGGCTGGAAACCTTCATTTGAGAGAATAGATATTCCGTATTCCGGACTTAACTTTTTTAGTGATTCATTTACAGAAATAATACCTTGATTGTTCACCCAAAAAACTGAAATGGTGTGAAGTCCTTTTTTACGCATCTCTTGCAAGAATGTACGGACAGCAGTATCGGGCTTAGTAAACATAATGAAATTGTATTCTCCAACGGCAACTTTTGGATCAAAAGCGATGCCAATATGAACAACTTTATTTTCTTCTGCAATAGGAGAAATTACATTACCAATCGGCGCATAGGCATCAAGGATGACATCGACTTTGTCGACCGAGATGAGTTTCTGAGCCACAGTTGCGGCAGTCTTTTGGTCAAATTGCGTGTCTTCAAATACAACCTCATATGAGTACTTCGTGTCTTTCACCTGGCTTTGTGCAAGTCTGATTGCATTGCGCAGTCCCCCTCCCACATGCGCCTGCGTACCCGTAAGAGGAATTGCAACACCAATTTTGATAGTAGTATTATCAGATCTCTGGGTAACATGTAGCACAAAAGCCGCCAAAATGACGACGAGTATAGTAGTTACAATAAGATATATTTTACGTGTCGATTTCATATCAAAAATTAAACACTATTTATTACGTCTTGATTATAAGCATATGTTATGATATTGTAAAGATGTCGTCGAATTTCGACAAATCTTAATTAGATTCAAAAAACTATGTTTAGTAATATTTTTCGAGAACTTGGCCTTTCACCGCTTACAGAAAGAGTTTTCAATGAACTTGTCGAACAGGGTGTAACTACTCCTAGGCAACTTGCTGAACGATTGGCTATTCCCCGTCCGTCTGTATACGACCATGCCAGGATTCTTATTCAAAAAGGCCTGATCACAGAGCGTATTGAGGATAATAAAAAAGTGTTCTGTGTAGATGATCTAAAAAATATTCCCGAACTCCTCCAATCCAAGATTGATCTACTTCAAAAGGAAAAGAAGCAACTCGAGCATATTCTTCCTTCCCTTTTGAAGAAGGTGGCTTTTGTTGAGCCGAAAATAAAATTCTATTCCGGACCCGAAGGCGTGAGGCAAGTGATGAATCATATTATGTGGCACCGCAATATTGATACAATAATCATGTGGCCCATGAGTGAAATCATCAAAGTTCTCGGCGAAGATTACTTGCTTGAACTCAACAAAAAACGCATCAAAAGAAACATCTCTGTTCGAGGTATATGGCCAAAGGATAAGGTAGTTAGTCTAAAGAAATATCCATTTCTAGGAGTAGGAGGCGGCCACCTTCGTGAAACTCGCATCGCACCCAAGGGTATGAATTGGGATATGGGATATTGGCTTTATGACGACAAGGTCGTGTTTTTATCCTCACAAAAAGAAACATTCGGTTTTGTTGTGCACAGCCGGGATTTCAGCAAGCTCCTTAAAACTCAATTCGATGAAATCTGGAAAAATTCAACCCCCATCAAACCTGAGCCGCAGTATACAAATAAGTTCCTGGATGGAATTGATAGTAAGTAAAAAATAACGCCGGGTACGTAATGGTCCAGAGCTTACAGAGCTACTGAGTAGCTTCAAATAGTTTGACGTGAGGTGTTGGCTTCCATTTCATGAGACTATTTTAACATGTTCTTGACAGCTTTTTTAAAAGCGATATCATCGGCCGCCCCTCCAGAATAGTATTTCGCAATTCTCTACAATAGTGCAGGATTTACCTTCACGATCTTGTCATCACCACTCTTTGGTGTTCCTCTCCCGTCACGGTTGCTCGTAGTCAGGTACAACATCCCATCAGGACCCACGCGCACTGTACGGATACGACCAAATTCTTGGAACAGATGTTTTTTGAAATCAGTCACATGAGAACCATCGATAGTTACTTCATATAAGGATTCACCCTTGAGACCTCCATAGTAGAGTTTCCCATTGAGATAGGCGAGAGACGCTGGAGCCCATGTGTCATCAGCGCCTGACTGCAGGACAGGAGAAATCATGTCCGTTCTCGTAGCTGGTCCCTCTATAGTTGGCCAACCATAGTTGCCACCAACCTGGATCAGGTTCAGTTCGTCATAGCCAGACAAGGCTCCCGAACGGCCATGCTCTGTCTCCCACAACTTTCCCTCATTGTCCCACGCCAACCCCTGAGGATTGCGGTGGCCGTATGAGTAGATCACCGAAGAAGATCCCACTGCAGTTTTGAAAGGATTACTTTCCGGAATAGCTCCATCATCAGTGAGTCGCAAGATCTTGCCACCGAGAGATTTTTTGTCCTGAGCGATCTTGGGGATAGTGGCGTCACCAGTGGTGATGTAGAGGAGATTATCTGGACCAAACTCCATCCTTCCGCCATCGTGATATAGCGCGCCGGGAATCTTGGAAATAATGATTTTTTCATTTGTAAGCTTCCCGTCTACATATTTGTAACGAAAGACTGTATTTTGAGTGACGCCACCCGCCTCACTCGTCGACATGTAGAGATATAGGTATCTGTTATTTACAAAGTCAGGATGAAGTGTGATCCCCAGAAGCCCCCCTTCTCCTTTTGGCTTTGGGTGCGGCAACTTGATGATAGTGGTGCTCCCATTTGGCTCCAGTTCCACCAAGGTGCCACACCTCTCCGTTACTAGAAAATTGCCGCCAGGAAGAAAGGCCATGTCCCAAGGGATAGTGAGATTATCGGCGATAGTAGTTACGCGTGTAATTGCTGACGCAGGCGCAACGCCAGGTGAAGGAGTGGAGGACGATAACGTCACTACACTCGTATCAGTCTGGGGACTGATCACCATACGGGGCGCGCCATCGAGAGTGTCTTTCTTATTGAAGGTATAAATCCCCCACCCTGCAGCAATGATGACGGCAATAATTACGATAATCAAAACTTCACCCCGCCCCTTGTGAGCGATTATTTTATTGGCTCTTTCATACCCCGCTTTTGTTCTTTTATTATTTTCCATAACTTCTTTCTTCTATTACTTGGACAAAAGTGTCTGGTACATTGAGGAGTATGAGCACTTCGGCCTTGTCATTGTCTTTACTAATCTCATCAAAACGATCTTCGGGATTTATGAGAACTGTCAGGAGATATTGGCCGACAGGAGCATTTGTAACATCGAGGCGCTGGTCAACGTACGTGTAATAATAAGCGTCGGCCCAGCCCGGTGAAATACCCTGGCGCTCTTTGCCACAAATAGTATAGGATGCGGTCTTCTCTGTTCCCGGATGAGCGAGGTCTACAGGCTCCGAGTCACGCACACAAAATGTAGACTTGGCTTGAGCAAAATCTTTGAATGGCTTTCCCGTGGTATCAGCTGTAGTGAGTGTATACTTTGCAAAATCCTGGAAATGATAATGGAGGTGAGCTTGATGCCAGAGGAATGTACCTGATAAACGCTCACGGTAGTCGCCATCGAGACGATAGATGCGCTGGAAAACTTTGCGTTCAACATCGCTTTTGATACCCCTGGTCTTTGGGTCTCCGACCAGCTCCAGTGGTCCGCGTCCCTTGTTCCAGTAGGCAGTTGTAAACAATAGATAAGTACGGCCATTTTCGACCTTAAGGGTGACATCACTCGGTGGCAAAGACACTATGTCCGGTAGAAGTTCCATCTCTCCTTTCATCAATACGGAGATAGAATCCATAGCCCCAACGTCGAGGAGTTTGACCATGTCGCTGTATTCGTTTGCACCATGTTTTGCAGCAAACTGATCGATGATCACTCCCGCAGCTTGGGCACGCGAGGCAGTGAGAGGAACTTGGTATGAACCCGGTTCATATACATTTTTGAAAAAATCATACTGATCTTCATCGTATATGGCGGTCAGCGTCAAGAAAGTATCACGCTCACCTTGGGTCCAGTTGTAACGGCGGAGAAATTCTGCCTCGACCTGATCCTTGTATCTCTGCCACTGCATGCCTGCCATGGTGTGTGCAAAGAATTGTATGTCCAGATCTTTCCAGCCTAGAGCTTTGCCCAATATCTTGCCCATCTCTGCCTTCGAAGCATTGGCTGGTATAGTGACGTATTCAGCATCTGGTTTTCCATCCAACTTGTGGACCACCTCCGTAAGTGACATATCTTTTGACAACTCATACGCTCCCGGAGCGACCGAGGCCGTCTGACCGAGTACCTTGTGCGAAAGAGTAAAGATAGATTCGAATGTGATAAGGCCGCGTTCCTTGAGCTTACGCGCAACATCCATGACCGTGTCGCCAGATTCGACTGTAAAGATGGCGTGATCTGTCACGCTACTACTATTTTTGTTCTGCCACACATAGAATCCGGTCGCAGCTGCTACAAAAACTACTACAAGAACGATCAGTATTTTGAGTAGAGTCTTTCCAGACATGTTGGGGAGATTATAGCATTAACAGGTGGGGTTTTATATTGACATACCAGCCAAATACTTAAACAGTATTGGGTATTCTTGTGAATGTGGAACTACATCAGGATCATTATTTTGTACAAGTTTCTGAAATTCCTCCCAAGGTATAAGCTTTACTTCATCAACTTCACTTTCTTGAATTTTTAGCTCTTCAACACGCACGTCTCTCCTTAAGACATAAATATCGCTAAATTGATTATTAAAATACGTGCCATTATTTTGTACCGAAGATTGTTTCGTTGTGCCCAAGAAAATCAACTCTTCGGGAGTAACTTCCAACCCTACCTCTTCCCCAATTTCTTTGATTGCTCCTTCGATCTGAGTCTCCCCTGCACTCAAATGCCCTGCAGCAGAAATGTCCCACATACCTGGACTACTTAACTTCTTGATGGATCTTTTTTGTATCAAAAGCTCCCCTTTTGAAGTGAGTATCCAAATGTGAGCGGCCCGATGCCAAAGACCTTGGTCGTGTACTTCTTTACGCGAAAGTGACTGTCCCGTGGGTTCACCGTTTTCATTGAGTACATCGAGAAATTCCATGTGGTGAAATTATATCATGAGTTTGAAAGTAATTTGGGCGACTTATTTCTCCACCAATTTACCATCCACAACATTCTTAACAAACGACTCCAGGGGCAACGTCTCCCCCTCTACATAGGCCATTTCTGAATAATTATACCGCAAGGTACCTTGTAGTATAATTATTCAGAAACAGGGGTGTGCAGGAGGAAGTACTCACCACCCTCCGGCTTATTTATACTTCGTAGCACAGTGATCGAGTTACTAACCCACTTACCACAAAACATGAATACAAAAAATATCAAAGGTCTATTCGAATTTTTCGTCCTAACAACTATCCCAACAGAACCAATGTTTGCAAAAGAAATCCTGGAGCGACTTAATTTTGCTGGAATTGTAACCAATCAGGGCACTATCTATCCATTACTCAACAGACTAAAACAGGCCAAGTTCATCGAATCCGCCATAGGAGAAACCCAATCTGGAGGCATTCGAAAATACTACTATTTGTGTCCCAAAGGTCGTAAACGATTGGAAGAGCTCAATACCGAGTGGAAAAACCTCAACAGCATGGTTCACAAGCTCCGTCGCCCACCCTATAAAGACCGCTGACCGCACCCGCTGAAATAAATATTTTAATCAAACAATCCCCTCTCAAAAGTAAGACGACTCACAACACTGGCTCCAGCCTCTTATCTTTCTCCAGACTGACCGACAGCGTATAGCGATCATAGCCATGAACAAACATAGCTATAGCCGTACCGATGAGGATCAGATGCGGCCAGACAGCTTCTCCGAAAAAGAGTAACGAAAGGGTAAGAAAGACCAAGAAGAACAGTGAAGTAAAGCGTATCTCAAAACCTATCATGAAGAATATACCTAGAAGAATCTCGATAGTCATGGCACCAAAAACCAAGAAGACTGGGTCAAAATGGAAATAATTGGTCAGGTTATATTTGGAAACAACCTCGAGAGCCAAAGCCCCGTGGAAGAATTTTGCATAGAGTGATGCGTATACCAGAGAAATACCAAAGAGTACCCGCATTATCAAGAACTTGTACTGGTAAAATCGTCTGCCGATAACTCTCGAAAAGAAAGCCACAACCCTCCCCTTTCGACCTTTCCCATGCAATGGGATCGTATGCGCTCCCCCGAAAATCGCCAAGGTCAGTGCTTCACCGAGATAGGTGGCGTAGTTCAACATATAGAGATGGAGCTGGAAGACGAGGGCCGCAAAGATGGCTACAACGATGATCGATGCAACGCGAGGATATAGCCCAACGACAAGCATAGCTCCTACAACGATGAGAAGGTAGGAGATGACTACTCCCCAGATACCAAAAGTCTGAGAGAGAGGAAGCTCTACACCAAAGATGTCACGATAATACCCACTTGCAATGAGAGCTACACCGATAGTCACCTGGGCGATATGCGGGGCATAGTGTTTTATCTTTAGGAAAAATGGTCCAAAAAAACGTTCGATGGGCCTACTGACTGAGATAAAGAAAATAGCAGCAATGATGGCGATAGTAACAAAACCCCACAAAACAAACTCACCAAGATGTGCTTGTATGGTGGCGATAAAATCTGGAGTGGGTGCAAGGAGTGCCGTGTTGATCTCGGATGAGTCGAGTACGTACACTTCATGAGCAGAGACGAAGGAGACGCCAGACAGGACAGCTAGAGCGGATAGCATTGAGACACACATCAACACCTTGTGAAAGAATTTCATAACCCTATTGTAGCTTTTTCTATATAAAAGTTATACCACCAAGTATTTCAATGGGATTTCAATGAGAAAAGAATGCTTCAGTATAGATCGCTTCTTCAGGAACACCTTCAGCGCGCAGCTTCTTCCATATATCACCCACAAAGCTTATAGAACCACAGATCATAAACTCTCGGGCCTCGATATTATTATGCGCATCTGTACCTAGAACATTTCTTACATCCATACGTACATTGGTAATATCAGGATCATCGGTCTTTTCCCGAGTTACAAAATAAAATACTTCAAAATTCGCATGCTCTTTTTTCAATTGGTCAAATTCTTTTTTGAATACAAGACCTTCGTAAATACGCGAACTATAGAACAGTATGATTTTTCTCTGTGGATTATTCACGAGAGAATCCATAATAATGCTCCTAAATGGTGTAACCCCTATATCCGCAGCAATCATAACGAGTGTAGTCTCATCGGATTCACTATAAAAATATCCATAAGGCAACGAGGCTGTGACAATATCCCCTACATTCATGGCACACAGACGACGCGAAAACTCTCCCATGGCTTTTACGGTTATGATCAAACCGCCTTCGTGAGGTGCTCCCGACATGCTGTAGGCCTTCCCTTCTGGCACTCCAAGCTCTGGAAAATAAACCGTAATGAACTGTCCCGAATGATACAAATGGCTTTTTCCATCAACCGATGTCAAACTCAGGGTTGAGACCAGTGGCGATTGGATCACCTTTTTCCTGACAACATAGCTATTTTTTTGTTCACCGTTGATCATAGTGATTCTTCGTAGTCCTTGATAGCTTCGCGCAATGCGGCATGGCCTAGTACTGAACAATGATATTTGCGGTCAGGCAAACCACCCAGCCGTTCTATGATAGCTTCCGGTGTCATACGCTTTGCACGCGCTAGAGTCATGCCACCATCCTCCGTGGCCATAACGGACATCATCGAAGTCGAGGCGATAGCCGAAGCACATCCGAAAGTCCTCCATTTGCACTCGCTGATACGCTTGGTCCCTCGATCAACCTGTATCCACACAGCCATCATGTCACCACAGGCCGGGCTACCAACTACGCCGACACCGTCAGCCACATATTCTTTTTCATTTAGCAAAATATTGCGCGGATTGAAAAAGTGATCTTTGACAATGTCACCATAGAGCCAATCCACACCGTCACATACTGGAGGTTTTTTCATGAGAATACTGCAGTTAAGGCGGAGATGCTCGATAGTCTCGAGACAATGCCAGGGAATAATGAAAGAACACGGTCGAGGTCATCGTGTGTAGTATCTCTGCCCAATGAAAAACGAATACTGCCATGAGCGAACTCTGCCGTCTGCCCGATAGCCAGGAGAACATGGGAAGGCTTGAGGTCAAAGGCCGAACAGGCTGATCCTGTAGAGGCTTCTATACCCAACTTATCGAGCATGAGCAAGATCGATTCCCCCTCTATGTGCGGGATGGAGATGTGTATGTTGTTTGGTAGACGCTCTGTTCGATGACCGTTGACGATCGCTTGGGGGATTTTTTCGAGGAGCGATTTTGTAAAATAATCACGAAGCAGAGTCAGACGTTGGCTTTCTTTTTTTCTGGAATTTTCTGCGCGCTTCAAAGCTTCACCGAAACCAACGATGAGCGGCAAGCTTTCTGTACCAGCACGCAAAGACTGTTCCTGTTCACCTCCGACGATGAGGGGGTCTATGCGTATGTGCCTCTTTTTGTAGAGCAGGCCAACTCCTTTTGGGCCATAGATTTTCGATCCGTTCAGAGTCATCAGATCCACGCCCAGTTCACGCACATCCACTGACAGAGCACCAGCGGCCTGACAAGCATCGGTATGTACCATCGGAAACATATTTTGTCGGTGTTCATCACGCCACGCCCCGATAGCTCTCACCAATTCTTTGATTGGTTCTATAGTGCCAATCTCGTTGTTTGCCATCATTACCGATATCAGGATTGTCTTCTCAGTGATAAGTGAAAGACACGTCTGGATACTGATCATCCCAAAAGTATCTACGGGGAGGATACTCACTTTGAAGCCCTCTTTTTCGAGCTGTCTGGCCGACTCTATAACCGCCTTATGCTCTATAGCGGAGACAATAATATGATCGCCATGGTCACGGTTGGCTCGCGCCACCCCCTTTATTGCTAGATTGTCAGATTCTGTACCTGAGCCGGTAAAGATGATCTCATCTGGACCACATGCCAGGATATCTGCCACTTCCCGTCTGACCCTCATCATCGCCTGCGCCGCCCGTCTACCGCTAGCATGCATGGAAGAGGCGTTACTGTATTCATCTCCAAAAAAAGGGATCATCTTTTCGAGCACGGCCGAGTCAAGCGGTGTTGTCGCCGCATAATCAAGATATATGTTTTTGTTAGCGGATACCGCAATATTTGACATATGTATTCATGGTTTCCTGAAACTCCCTGAACTCGTCGTCGCTATAGGTGACCTTCTTTTTGAACTGCGGGTTCAGTATCTTGGTTGGAATAAACTTCTGGAGAAAATACCTTTGCGCCCCGCGAATTTCTTCGCCGATCTCAAGGAAATCCTCTGGCATGATAAGCCCTTTGATAACCGTAGTCCTGAACTCATGCTCAATTTTCGACTCTTTGAGAAGCTTGATACTCTCTCGTATGGCCGAGACGTCCACCGGACGCGATACTGTCTGACTATACTTTGAGAGCGGCGATTTTATATCCATAGCGATATAGTCGACCAGCTTCTTATCTATGGCATCCGAGATCATGGCCGGACGTGTACCATTGGAATCTAGTTTGACCAGAAATCCGAGATCTTTGACTTTTTGCATGAACGCTGGCAGATCGTCATGCATGGTCGGCTCACCTCCAGTGATGACCAGGCCATCAAGCATCCCCTTACGCTTGGAAAGGAAACCCAACACCTCACTTTCGCTGATACGATTTTCAACAGTCTCATCTACCAATTCAGGATTGTGGCAGTACGGGCAACGAAAGTTGCACCCGATTGTATAGACCATACACGCGACCTTGCCGGGATAATCTATCAACGTGAATTTTTCTATAGCCATTTCAGTTTCTCCGCGTTCCGGATGTACTTGAACTC
>JBBQVG010000015.1:0-17958 GCA_038211765.1 Minisyncoccia bacterium
AGCTCACTGTCGAAGTCATGGACCAAGTAGTCAAAAAGACCAAAGATATTATTGGTGTTTCTGCCAGGGTACATGCAAAGTTTGAGCAGATCCATCCATTCAGTGACGGTAATGGTCGTATTGGCCGCTTGCTCATGAACGCGATGCTTCTCAAGGAAAATATTGCCCCGGCTATTATCCGTCAGGAGCAGAAGCAACTTTACTATGCCTATTTATATAAGGCTCAAACCAAGGATGACAGCAGTCAGCTTGAGGATTTCCTATGCGAAGCGGTGATGGATGGGTTTACTATTTTGGAGAGGGTCGATAAAAGGTAATTGTATGAGTAGTGCATTTATTGATATTTGTTTACCCATAGTACAATACGCCTAACTATTGATTTGAAACGCGAGCGTAATTAGCGTACAAGCCTATACAGAGCCGTATTGTAGAGGTGCGCCCTATAAATACTTGACATATATACTGGAGTATGTTAAGATACTAGTGTAATAGTCAGACAGATTTTACAGCCACATATAAGGATTTTCTTAGAGGAGAGTCCAAAACCAGAGCAATCTGGCCGTATCACAAGCAAAGGCGATTGATACATCTCTTCTCTATGAATGAAGAAATGTATGAGTCGCTTTTTTAGGTTTTATTACAATCAATAGAGTTCGTAGGGACACGGCTGAAGAATGAGAACTAACTATTCTCACTCACAGAAATGTCCTTGTGACCTGAAGTCCTACGAAGCCTTAGGCGAAGTAGGAAAGTGAAGGGAAAAGACAAGGATGGACATTTACAACAAAATAGCGAAGTAAAGTTTGATAGTGTGTTTTTGACACGCTATCGGATGGGAAAACGCAGAACAACAGTTTGTGTAAACAAACGACTGCAATGTTATTCCTCTTCGCCTCACTATATTTGATAGCGTAAAAAACTTAATGATTGGTGGGGTAAGAGGGGTCGCAAGATTCCTAGTCGTACTCTTATGAGTGCGCGGGTCTATCGAAAAGAGACCTATTTCAACCTAACGGATTACTCCGTACGGGACTTCTCGACGTATAGCCTCACGTTACGAGCTTGAAAGGATAGTTGTGAAAAATAGTACCAACATTAGCGGAATTGTCAGTCGTTGCGGTTTCGGTGATGGAGACTGGTTCAGTCGCGATAACTACGCGGCTCTCGGAGTCAGGATCGGGGAAGCGCTCTTGAAGCGCAACCCGAAATCCACATTCTCGGTTGTGCAGGTAAGTACATCGCACAACCCCATACGTCTTCATGAGACGTTTGCGGGTCAGGAGATCGACCTCGACTTGTCGGGGTTGGTGAGCCTTCGCGGGCTAAAGCCCCTTTTGTGGTCATCACCCACTTTCACGTGGGAGTGGGCAGATGATGCCCCTACTGGCGGAGGGTACGGAGACTTCGTTGAAGTCGTCAATTATGACGGATTCGAAGGGGTAATCTTCGAAGTCGTCGGCGGGTTCGTAACCTTCCGACGTGATCTCCACGGCCTGAAGAGGCCGAAAATTCACCCCGACTGCCCGTATTGCGGGCAAATCGGTGGAGTCAGTCAGTATGACTCCATTTGCGGCGAACACGGACCCGCCATCGGGTACGCGTCCGAGGACGGGCTGAAATTCACGCCCGCCCAGTAGTTCTTCGGTTAACGGTTAGGTTATGGGGAGAGAGCGTTCAATCCGTTCTCTCCCTCTGTTCTCCGCCGCAGGCGGACTGATGAGTCTTCCGAATTTCGGCAAGACGAAAACAGAAAATAAGGTACCGAGTGTAGTTTTCTGCGGCTTTATCGGCCACAGGAAACTGCATTCATTTACGAATGTAGTTGGCCAATCTGTTGGCCATTTAATAAAGTTTCTGAGTATCGATTCGCCGAAAGGCAATACGATTTATTAATCGATTCTCAAAAATAAACAGACGGCTTGTGACGCCGATCAAGGCACATAGTGAAGGGTTAGTAATATGAAATTCAGCTACTTCCAATTGGATCCTCGCCCCCAAGGCGCGGAGCAAAACGGACAAATCCTCAACGACTTCAATGTTGTTGGGGTCGAAGTCACGATTCCTGCTCTGGCGAGTCGGTGTCTGGTCAATCTCGACCACCATGGGGTGGCCGACACGGCGGAAACGCCGAGTGCTTGTGAACAGGCACTGGACTGGAAAGGGGTCGCCGATGAGGCGATCAATTTCACCAAGCCGAGTTGCCTGGTGACGATTCGGCCTGATGCCGATAGCGTCACGACCATGGCCGTGCTTCATAACCGGTCGTTTGACCGACAGGTGGACTGCGACCTTGTCGCGGCTGTTGGACGGTTTGACCGCCTTGGGCCTTCGGCTGGAAAGCCTGAGGCACGAGTGACGGCTATTGCCCGAAAGGCTTGCGACTTCAAAGTCGCCCTGGCCGATCGGGTGCAGTGGATCGCTGACTTGTTGGCAGGTGCCGACAAGACAGTGGAAATCGCCGAGCTGAACTCGGCACACGATAGCGAGTTGGAAGCGGCCCGTAAGGCTTCGGAGCTCACACTCCACGCCAATGGTCGAATCGCGTGCGTGATTTCCACGCATCGTTTTGGAACCACTTTGGGGTACGAGAGTGCCTCGGTGGTGGTTGCCCAGAACCATTCGATGCTTGTGGATCCGAAGGACCCGTCGAAGGGTGTGTACAACAAGTACACGGTCTGCCGTTATGACAGCCACACTCCATGTGACTTACCTGCGGCTCTAAAAGAGCTTCAGGCTCTGGAAGCGGGTTGGGGTGGCAGGGGCGACATTTTCGGTTCGCCCCAAGGAGTCAGTTCCACCTTGTCGGTGGAACAAGTTATTGGAGTGGTTTCCCGCCATCTCAAGTAGTTTCATCGTGTGCTCGGGAAGCATGCCACAGACCGCAATCTGTGATCAGTTAGTTATAGGTGAACGATGCGGCGTTCACCTCTCTGTTCAGCTCATGAATTATTCGTGAGCTGATAGAGATCTATAGATTTTGTATTCATCAACTTGTTTCTATTACTAAATGGAAGTAAGTTGATGAATACAAATCAAAATACCGGTTCTGCCATCGGAAATCAATTGGCAGAAAAGTACGGGAAGGCGGCTGACGAGTTGTCGGTGAGGATCTCCCGTCTCGAGGTGGTGTCACAAGACACTGCCTATCGGGAGGGCTTCAATCTTGAAGCCCTCCGTCGTGCCGAGAATGCCGCCAAGGAAGATAAGGTCTTTCTTGGTGGCTATGCCAAGGGCGTTCTCGTCCTCGGCATTTCGGCCCTCGGCCATGAAAAGGCCGAGAAGTTCATCGCCGCTTGCGGCGGTTGGAAATCTCACGCCAACCGAGTACTTGAACTCCTTGACGGAGAGAAAGGAGAAATCCGCATGAACAAGGCTCGTTCGTGCTGGGTCATTGACTTAGCATCGCCACGGAGCGAGATAATGTTCACGTGGACAAGTGGTCCGCGTGAAAGGCGCCTTGTTGGGCCTCGGCTCAACACCACCAATGGTGGCGCTCATTGGTGTGGCCTTATTTCATCCAGCGTAATTGCTGGACAAGAAACGGAAAATCCCGCCTCAGCGGAGTTTGTCCGAAAGGCGATGTCGTGCTGGAGTGAGCATGGAATGACACCTCGGCAATGGGCTTCAGTTGAGTCAAAAAGGCAAAACGCTGGACTAGAACGTCATGCGGAAATCGTTCGTGCGGCCATTGATGCAGGAAAGCTTGATGGTATGGTGGTTTGTGAAGGTTTGGGGCATAGCCTCGACCTTAACACAAATTACATCTCTATTGCAGAAGAGATAGCTGGGACTTCTGGTCCAGTACCACTGGATCTAGCTGACCAGATTCACGCCATGTTTGTCGTCAAACGGCGGGTCGAAGAAGAAGCTCGTTTTATGGCAGAGCTTGAGTCAGAACAGGCGCTACTTGCCGCGGAAAAGGCCAAATCTGAGGCTGAGGCTGAGCGTCTAGCTGAAGTCGCGGTCGCTTGCCAAAGTGCAGGAGTTTCTCCTGAGCAGTGGCAGGCAATGACGCCGAAACAGCAACGGTTGGCGATACACCGCGTTCGTCTTGCCGGAAAAATATAGGTTGAAATTGTACCTTCAAAATTTTACTCGACCGCAGAGTGGGGCGGTAAATAGGGAAGGCGACTCCCTAATCCAGTCGGATAAATGGTCGCAGGGTTACAGGGAAAATCTTCACAAGATTTTCCCACTTCAATGAATTCATAACAGAGGGTTGTGAGTTCATAGAGTTACGAGTTTGAGACATTCGAGAGTCCCCATGGGGCTATGGGTATGGTACGGAATCAGATACGGAAGTAGTGTGAGTAAGATTGCAAAATCTCTCTCCTCTAAACACAACTTCTTGATTTGTTGCCATATTCATATCCTTAGCCTCATGGGGATTTTTTGATATAGCGGTCATGTCAGATACGGGCATTTGAAATACAGTCTTTTTTAGCGTACTCTATTACTACTTACATGCCCGACGCTGTCCCCGAAAATGTGCAAAAACAAGCCAAGTCTCCTCATGCCGAGCGTGAAGAGAAGATTCTGGCCTTCTGGAAAGAGAAGGGGATTTTTGAAAAGACACTGAACAAGTGGCCAGAGGGGAAAGCGCCAAAAGGGGAGTTTGTCTTCTACGAGGGACCACCTACCGCAAACGGTCGTCCGGGCATTCATCACCTTGTAGCGCGTGCTTTCAAAGATGCCCTACCTCGTTACAAAACTATGCAGGGTTTTCATGTGCGTAGAAAAGGCGGATGGGATACTCATGGTTTGCCCGTCGAACTTCAGGTAGAAAAAGAGCTTGGCCTCAAGTCAAAAAAAGAGATCGATACATACGGTATCGCTGCATTCAATGAAAAATGCAAAGAGAGTGTCTGGAAATATGTCCACGAATGGGAAGATTTTACCAACCGTATCGGCTACTGGGTGGACCTCAAGGATCCATATATTACTTATAAGCCACACTATATAGAGTCGGTCTGGAATATCATCAAGACTGTTGATGAAAAGAAATTACTTTACAAAGATTACAAAGTTGTACCATGGTGTCCTCGCTGTGGCACTGGTCTTTCGTCACACGAGCTCGCGCAGGGGTATGAGGATGTGAAAGATCTGTCAGTGACAGTGAAGTTCAAGGTTGAGCCTGGGCAGAAAATAGGTGATTTTGTAACTGATGATAAGACATTTATTTTGGCGTGGACAACCACCCCGTGGACACTTCCTGGCAACGTTGCTCTCGCTGTAAACGAAAATATCAATTATGTGTGCATTGATTTGGATAAACAATCTACAGATCAAACTGGAAAATGTATTATTGCTGAAAAAAGAATGATCGTCCTCGAAGAGCAAGTTGAAAAGAGGGACCCTTCCAAACCACTTACGATTGATTATTCAATAAAAGGCAAAGATCTCGTCGGTCTCCGGTATGAGCCACTCTACCCATTCCTAAAAGATTCCATCACCGGTCCAGAAAAAGAAAAACTTCCCAATGCCTACAAGGTCTATGCCGCCGATTTTGTCACAACCACCGACGGTACGGGCATCGTCCATACAGCCGTCATGTACGGCCAAGACGACTTTGAGTTGGGAACAAAAGTCGGCTTGCCAAAATATCACTTGGTCAATGAAGACGGTACATTCAAAAAAGAGGCTGGATTTCTTGCTGGTAAATTCGTAAAGGCCGAGGGAGTCGATGTAGAGATTATCAAAGATCTGGCAAATCGTCCGTCGGGCAACCTACTTTTTTCAAAAGAAAAATATACGCACAGCTATCCGCATTGTTGGCGCTGTCATACACCGCTCATATATTTTGCACGCGACTCCTGGTATATCCGCATGTCTTCATTGCATGATGAGCTTGTGAAGGAAAATGAAAAGATACATTGGGAGCCGGCTTTCATCAAGGAGGGTCGTTTTGGTGAGTGGTTACGCGAGGTCAAAGACTGGGCCATCTCTCGCGAACGTTACTGGGGAACACCACTACCTATTTGGTCATGTGATAGCTGTCACTCTCGCAAAGTTGTCGGCTCTATCGAGGAGATTTCTAGTAAACCAAAGAATGAATATTGGGTGATGAGGCACGGCGAGGCCGAGAACAACACGCAGGGAGTGATGGGTTCGCTCGCCGACGGCCCATACCACCTGACCGAAAAGGGGCGGGGGCAAGTGGCGGAGCAGGTCAAAAATCTACAGAAGATTGATTTTGACTTGGTCGTTATTTCACCTTTTATACGAACTCAGGAGACGGCGGGGATTGTCACGAAAGCTCTCGATATTCCTGCAGAAAAGATCATTACTGATGCGCGTTTAGGTGAATGGAACACAGGTATCTGGAATGGAAAGCCGATCGTCGAATTTTGTGCAGCTTTTCCGCAGACTATATACCGATTTGAAAATACTCCGCAAAACGGAGAGAGCTATGCTGATGTCAAAAAAAGGGCAGGGGAAGTTCTTTATGAATATGAAGCCAGACATGCTGGTAAGAAGATTCTGTTTGTGACCCACGAAGTCGCTGGCTGTATGCTGATGTTCGCTGGAAGCGGGCTCGACAGGAAACAGTGTGTCGATATTCGTGGATCGGGAGAGTTTTTCGGTAATGCTGAAGTCAAAAAAATAGATTTTCGAGTCGTCCCACACAACCCCGAATACGAACTCGATCTTCATCGTCCATATATAGATGAGATCAAATTGCCGTGTGAAAAGTGCAGCGTTACGATGACCCGCGCCAAAGAAGTTGTGGACGTTTGGTTCGACTCTGGCGCTATGCCTTTTGCACAGGACCATTACCCATTTGAGAATAAAGAATATATCGATGGTCTGGGAGGTTTGAAGGGGATGTTCGGCAAGGCTGTAGCAAAAGGGTATCCCGCTGACTTTATTTCTGAAGCTATAGATCAAACACGTGGCTGGTTCTATACCATGCACGCTATCGGTGTGCTCACGGGTAAAGGTCATGCGTATAAAAATGTCATCTGTCTCGGCCATATTTTGGACGCTCAGGGTAAAAAAATGAGTAAATCTATTGGCAACGTTGTCGACCCTTGGGTAACAATGGATAAGTTCGGTGCAGATGCTGTGCGTTACTGGATGTACTCGGTCAACCAACCGGGAGAGTCCAAGAATTTCGACGAGAAGACCGTGGATGAAGTGATAAAGAAAGTCTTCAATCTCACTCTCAATGTTCTGGCGTTTTATAAGTTGTATGAGGATAAAGAGCCGAAGCAGGGAATTGGGATGATGGAAGCACAGCCACAGTCAACACATGTGTTGGATCGATGGATCTCGGCACGACTCAATCAGTTGATATCTACAGTTACGAATTCACTGGACAACTACAAGTTCTTCGAACCTACACGCGCTATCCGTGATTTTGTGGCTGATCTCTCGCAGTGGTATCTGCGTCGTTCTCGTGACCGATTTAAGGATGGGGCACAAGGAGTCGGGTCGACGGAGGCTATGACGGATAAAGAGTCTGCGCTTGTTACAACGCGTTTCGTATTGAGTGAACTATCAAAGTTATTGGCACCTTTCACCCCATTTCTGGCCGAACATATCTATGGTGAAGTTAATGGCACAAAAGAAAGTGTACATCTCGAAGATTGGCCGAAGGGTGGAGAAATCGACACTGATCTCATCGCAGATATGGTAGATACTCGCGAGATTGCATCGCGCGGACTCGAAGCCCGCACCGTAGCCAAGATCAACGTTCGCCAGCCACTGGCTCTTCTCAAAGTAAAGACGGGGCGTTGGACACTGCGTCAGAAAGTTCTTGGGTCAGCTTACGTCTCTATCATCCGCGAGGAGGTAAATGTGAAGGAAGTAAAGTTTGTCGAGCTTGCGACTGATGTTGAGCTTGAAACTAACCTCACTCCCGAACTCAAGGAAGAAGGTGAGTTGCGCGAGCTCATGCGTAAGATTCAAGATATGAGGAAAGAGAAGGGCTTGGCGGTGGGCGACATGGCCGTCCTCATAGTGGGTGAAGCGGAAAAAGAATTGGCGGACAAATATAGCGATCAGCTCAAGAAGACGACCAGTCTTTCCGCTATCGAGTCCGGGGCGTCTCTCCAATTGAAAGCCTGATGTATGCTATCCGAACAACACCCGGGTTCGTAATCGGCTCCCGTCCAACTGGAGAGGCGGGTAAACTCCTCTCGATCTTTACCCGTGATTTGGGATTGGTATTTGCAACCGCCCAAGGTATTCGGTTTGAGAAATCAAAACTACGCTATCATACGCGTGACTACTCGTTTGGAACTTTTTCGTTCGTAAAAGGCAAAGAGTTTTGGCGACTGACCAGTGCCGCAGATGCACAAGATCAAAACCATCAAGATTTTTTTGCACGCTTGGCACTGTTGCTCCGCAGGCTACTGCAAGGCGAGGAGTCTCATCCGGAGTTATTTGACGTACTTGAGCACTGTCGGCAGTTTATTGTTTCGAGTTCCGACACAACTGATGATCAGATGAAGACCCTTGAGTCCATAATTGTTTTTAGGGTACTCAATTCTTTGGGATATATTGGTAAAGATGCTGGGCTCACGCAATATGTCCAATCGAACGATATTACTCCGACGCTTTTGGATGAAGGTTCAAAATCTCGGACACTGATAAATCAACATATAAATAAGGCCTTGAAGGAATCGCAGTTGTAGGGTGTTTTTGACTCCTTCTTATATTACGTCTTTCATTGTAAAATAGAATCCGTGCCCCCAGAACAAGACTCAAATCGCATTGAAGAGCTAAAAAACGGGCTCTACTCTCGGAACGCTCCCGATGTGCGTACGCACAGGAAGTTGAGATTCACAGATAGTGACTCCACAGTCAAAACCTCATGGGAGGAGCCTGCCGAACCTGAAGTACCGAAGAGCCTGAACGCCGCCTATAAAGATCATTCCATGTCATTCCTCACAAAAGTACTCATTGGCTCAGCTATTTTTTGTGCCCTTGCGTTGGCGACCGGCGCATTCCTTTTTTTCCAGGGCGGCAATCTCATTTCCGCTAACAATATCGACATCTCAGTAAGTGGCCCCGTCTCTATCCCCGGCGGTGAAGAAGTATCTTTCGATGTTCGTATTTCCAATAACAATAACGTCGACCTCCAGTTGGCTGACCTTGAGGTAAACTTTCCGGAAGGAACTATCAATCCCGCCAACCCTTCGCAGGAGATGAAGGTCTACCGTGAACTTCTCGGAGATGTACGTGCAGGAGCTTCCGTCCAGAAAACCATAAAAGCCATTGTGTTCGGGGAAGAGAATCTACAAAAAGAAATCATATTCAATGTCACCTACAAAGTGAAAGGCTCTACTTCTTTATTTACCAAGAACAAGACCTACGATATTCTCATAAATTCGTCACCGATCATCATGAAGACCACATCTTTCGATGAGGTCACTTCGGGTCAGCAATTCGACATCACTGTCAATCTCAAGTCCAACTCCCAACAGGTTCTTAAAAATGTCCTTCTCAAGGGACAGTATCCGTTCGGGTATACGTTCGATTCATCAAATATCGGCGCACTTGCCGGCAATACCACCTGGAAGATTGGGGATATTCCTCCTGGGGGCGAACGCAAAGTAGTGATAAGGGGTAATCTCAAAGGAGAAAATACTGACATGCGCGTCTTTCGTTTCTCTGTAGGTACACAGAGTTCAACCGACTCCAAGGCTATCGGGACTGAGTATATGACTATGGAACGTCGTATTGCTATCGAGAAGCCTTTCATCTCTACCACCATCGCTATTGACGGAGATGAGACTACGGCAGATTTTCCTGCAAAACCTGGGGAGCAGAAGCGGATAAAACTTACCTGGTTCAACAATCTGTCTTCTTCGGTAAGTAATGTAGAGATTGTTGCAAAACTTTCTGGGTCCGCATACGATCGCAGTCAAGTCTTCCCCGAGGGTGGATATTATCAGTCCTCGGAAAATCAGATTGTCTGGAATCGTCAGACAAACCCAGAACTTGCATCCGTCGGCGCAGGAGATAGTGGCAGTGTTTCATTTACTCTCACTCCAAAAGACACTCGTGCCTCTGCCAGTCCCATCACCAATCCCATAGTCAATATCTCTGCCAAGGTTTCTGGCAATCGTACGAGTGAAGGAAGTGTTCCAGAAGTCGTCACTGTGGCTGCAGTACGCAATATCAGGTTGGCAAGCGGTGTGTCTCTGAGTGGTCGGGTGGTGCGCAACACTGGCCCATTTACCAATACAGGACCTATCCCTCCGAAAGTGGATAAGGTAAGTACGTATACTATCTTCTGGACCGTCGATAATACTTCGAATCCTGTAAGTAACGCCAAGGTCACCGCCACACTTCCTCCAAATATAAAATGGACAAATACCATCAATCCGACGGCTGAGGACATAAGTTTTGACAATAACACTTCGACTATTACTTGGAACATCGGCCAGGTAAGTACCTATACACGCACTGGTTCACGAACACGAGAGGTGGCTTTCCAGGTTTCTCTTGAACCCAATATTCCCCAGACTGGGCAGGCGGCAACTCTCGTCAATCAGGCGTCGCTAACAGCCTCGGACGACTTTGCTGGAGTGCAACTAGGTGACAAACAGGATGCACTTACGACACGATTTAGTACGGATCCTTCATTCAAGCCTGGAGATGAAGCAGTGGTAAGGTAAGTAAGAAAAGTTCACTCGTGGAATCGGCAAGTTGATTGGTAAACTGAACAATTTACGCTAGAATACGACCATGTCAAAAAACACCGATACCATGGAATCTCTCATTGCGTTGTGCAAGCGACGTGGCTTTATTTTCCAAGGATCTGAAGTATACGGTGGTCTTGCTGGAACGTGGGATTATGGACACTTGGGTTTGATGCTCAAGAACAATATCAAGTCTATATGGTGGAGACGCTTCGTCGATACTCGCGATGATATGTACGGTATGGATGCTGCAATCCTAATGAATCAAAAAACCTGGGAAGCCTCAGGTCACGTAGGTGGCTTCGCCGACCCTCTGGTTGAATGTAAAAAATGCAAACATCGCTTTCGTGCGGATCAGCTCGAAGATGCAAAGAAGTGTCCAGATTGTGGAGGGGCGCTAAGTGAACCAAAACAATTCAACATGATGTTCAAGACCCACGTGGGCGCCACTCAGGATGCTGAGTCGGTCTCGTATCTTCGCCCAGAAACAGCCCAAGGCATGTTCGTCAACTTCAAAAATATTCTCGACTCATATCATCCGACACTTCCGTTCGGTATGGCGCAGATAGGGAAGGCTTTTAGAAATGAGATCGCGCCACGTGACTTCCTCTTCCGTGCTCGCGAGTTCGAACAGATGGAGATAGAGTATTTTGTGAACCCAAAACAATGGGAAACAACCTTCGATCATTTTCGTGACCAGGTCCATGCTTTCACACAAGAAGTCGGACTCAACCCTTCAAAAGTGCATGAACTTGAGGTCGCAGATGGTGACCGTGCTCATTACTCCAAGCGCACTATAGACTTCGAATTTGATTTTCCTTTTGGTCGCAAAGAATTGTACGGTCTGGCATATCGCACGGACTTTGACCTGAAGCAACATTCCGAATTCAGTCATGTAGACCTCTCGTATTACGACGAAGAATCAAAAGAGCGATTTGTACCGCACTGTATCGAACCATCATTCGGTCTTGATCGTACAGTTCTGGCTGTTCTCGCTGATGCCTATACGGAAGACGAGATGGGGGCTCCATCATCCGCAGAAGCTTCTGAGGGCAAGGAGGGGGCAAAACGTGTCTTCTTGAAGCTTGCACCAGCAGTGGCACCCTATAAAGTGGCGGTATTTCCATTACTCAAAAATAAACCGCAACTTGTCGAAAAAGCTCGTGAGATATTCAAGATAATTAAATCAGAAATCCCTGCAACTACTTTCGATGACAACGGTAACATTGGTAAGCGCTATCGTCGCCAGGATGAGATAGGTACACCTTTCTGTGTGACTGTTGATTTCGAAACATTGGAAAAGGGGAGCGGAGTGACGGTGCGTGATAGGGATAGTGGTAAACAGGAGAGAGTGTCCGAAAATGAACTGACGGCATACATCCTTAAAAAGATCGGATAATGAATTACAGAACAATTTATCGGTCGGTGTAAGGTTGCGTGACTATTGGGGGCTGGTACAATTCTGCATAACCTGCATCGTTATTATTAACCCCCGTAAAGCTCACCACACACAATGAATACAACCAAAAGAGAGATTCTCCCCATAGTAACAGTTGACGAACTGGCGGTGATGACAGCCAAAGGCTTCGATGAAGTGCATACTAAAATGGGTCAAGGGTTTGCCGAAGTTCACACTAAAATGGATAAAGGGTTTGCCGAAGTTCATACTAAAATGGGTCAAGGTTTCGCCGAAGTTCATACTAAAATGGACAAAGGGTTTGCCGAAGTTCACACTAAAATGGATAAAGGGTTTGACGAAGCTAAAAATGATATAACATCTGTTCGAAGCGAAATGAAGGAAGGTTTCGCCGGCATGCGTCAGGATATAAGGGAAATTAAACAAATTGTAGGTATTGTTGTCGAGAATATGGCAACAAAATCCGATCTCGTCAGAGTCGAGTTACAGAGCGCCGATCTGGAACGCACCGTCTACAAAGATCATGGTCCTCGTTTGCGTCGCGTCGAACACAAACTTAAGATTGTATAGCAGATCGCGTAGCATTCTTTCCTGAACTCCTCGAATCTGCTACATTATCTGCATGATATTCAACAAACAAATTCTCAAAAACGGCCTGCGTCTCATAACAGTTCCTATGCCTGACAATCCATCAGTGACGGTTCTGGTCATGGTAGAGGCTGGGTCCAAGTACGAAACAAAAGACATAAACGGCCTCTCTCATTTCTTGGAGCATATGGTGTTCAAGGGAACTCCCAGACGCCCCAACGCCAGTGCTATTTCCAGAGAACTCGATTCTATAGGGGCACACTACAACGCCTTTACCGGACAGGAATATACCGGCTACTATGCCAAGGCCGCCGCTCGCCATACCGACACGCTTCTCGATGTGGTGTCCGATATGTATCTCAATCCACTTTTTGATGCAAAAGAAATGGAAAAGGAAAAAGGGGTGATCATCGAAGAGTTGCGCATGTACAAAGATCTACCGCAGAGTCATGTGCACGAAATTCTCGCTGAACTGCAGTTTGGGGACCAGCCTGCAGGGTGGCCGGTGATCGGCAGGGAAGAAACCATCCGCTCATTCACCAAGGATCATTTTGTGGCATATCGTAACGATCATTACGTGAGCAAAGCTACGACAGTTGTGGTCTCTGGAGATATCGATGAAGACGAGATAGTAAAAAAGGTAAACCAGGCATTTTTTGCTATGTCAGAGGGTGCCAAGAAAGCAAAGATACCAGTCAAAGAAAATCAAAGCGAGCCACGCATAAAGGCTTTGTACAAGGACACAGACCAAACTCATTTGGCGATCGCTGTACGTACATTTCCCATCATGGACAAAAGGATCCCGATCATGCGAGTTCTCTCTGCTGTTCTTGGCGCAGGGATGAGTTCGAGATTGTTCTCGAAAATGCGCGATCAGTTGGGGATCTGCTACTACATCAATGCTTCGCACAATCCTTCTACCGATCACGGTGATCTTTCCATTTCGGCTGGCGTGGACAATTCTCGTGTAGAAGAGGGTATCAAAGGCATTCTCGAAGAGTGTGAACGTCTGAGGGATGAGTTGGTGGGAGAAGAAGAGCTCAAAAAAGTTAAGGATTACCTGGCAGGAGCGATGATGCTCGAATTAGAAACTTCTGACGCTCGTGCAGAGTTTTCGGGAATGCAGGAGATTCTAAAGCATAGTATCGATACGCCTGAAGAAAGGATCAAGGCCATCAATGCCGTCACAGCAGCCGAGATCCAGAAATTGGCAAAAGAAGTGTTCGTGAGTGGTGGTTTGAGTATGGCTATCATCGGTAAGTCAAAGGAAGAGGATATTCAGAAATACTTTAGGTTGAAGTAGGTCCAGTTACTTTTTGGTATTGTGTTGTCAGTAATTTACCGTATACTGGCTCTATGGAAGCCTCTCCACCCAAACAGCGGATCAGTATCACTACAGGCACCATCATCCGTTTCTTTCTGGTAGTGCTTTTCGTGGCTGCAGTGTATTATCTTTTTGATGTGGTGGTAGTTGTACTTGCAGCCATTGTGATCGCTTCTGCTATCGAACCTGTGGTTCGCCGTCTGAGACATTACAAAGTTCCGCGTGTGGCTGGTGTACTTATCATTTACTTATTTTTGATGGCTACTGCCGCGGCACTCCTCATTTTCTTTATACCAATAGTAGTTGGAGATACCGTACAATTTCTCCAGAATGTTCCACAGACTATTTCACTCGAATCAGTATGGAGTCCTATTCGCGATATCGGTGCAAGTCTAGGCTCGTCATCCATAGGAACACACACTATTTCTATCACTGACTTTGTCAACGGTCTCCAGTCTATGGTAGCTGGTGACGGTGCAGGGGCTTTCCAGACCGCGAGTGTTCTATTTGGTGGGGCTCTCAGCTTCATCCTTATTATCGTACTTTCTTTTTATCTGGCCGTACAGGAGTCAGGTGTCGAGGATTTCTTGCGCATTGTCACCCCAGTCAAAAGTCATGACTATATCGTCGACCTCTGGAAGCGTTCGCAGAGAAAGATAGGCTTCTGGCTCCAGGGTCAGATAGTGCTAGGTCTCATCATGGGTGTCCTTGTGTATGCCACACTCGCCATCGTCGGTATCCCTCACGCGCTTCTCCTGGCCATCTTTGCTGCACTGCTCGAGATTATCCCAGTCTTTGGTCCCATCATCGCTGCAGTCCCTGCAGTCGCTCTAGCTTTTTCTGAAAGAGGTGTGGGAACTGCCACCCTTCTAGTCGGCTTGTACCTCGTTCTTCATCAATTGGAAAACCAAGTCTTCTACCCACTTGTGGTCAAAAAGATCGTGGGGATCTCCCCGATTGTAGTTATCCTTGCCTTGGTTATTGGTGCAAAATTGGCCGGAGTTCTCGGAGCTCTTATCGCCGTTCCATTGTCTGCGGCGCTCATGGAATATGTCGATGACATCGAAAAGGGCAAGAGAGCTCAACGCGGACTTGTGTAAATCATTATGTGTGGAGGAGACTAGAACTTTCCTCACCCCACATTTCGCGCTAGACTAACATTCATGTCCAAGAAACCATTCTATATAACAACGACTCTGCCGTACGTAAATGCCGAGCCGCACATAGGTCATGCCATGGAATTTATCCGTGCAGATATTATTGCTAGGTGGAAGAAAGCTCAGGGACACGAGATCTTCTTCAATACCGGAACCGATGAACACGGCATCAAGATCTATCAAAAAGCCCAGCAACTACACTTGGATCCGCAGGTATACGTCGATCAGGCAGCAACAAAATTCAAAGAACTTCTCCCACTTCTCGGCATCATGTCAGAAGTCAACTTTATCCGCACCACAGATCCGCACCACGTCAAAGCCGCAGGGGAGTTTTGGAAGATCGTCAACAAGAACGGATATATATACAAGAAGAATTATTCTGTAAAATATTGCGTCGGTTGCGAACTTGAGAAAACAGATTCCGAACTTGTTGATGGACGTTGCCCGCTACACCCGCTCCAAGAAATTGAGATCATCAAGGAGGAAAATTATTTCTTTCGTTTCAGTCTCTTTAGTAAACAACTCCTCGATCTCTATGAGAGACGTCCTGATTTCGTCGTACCCACAACTCGCTTGAATGAGATCCGTGCATTCGTCGAAAGGGGACTCGAGGACTTTAGTATTTCACGTCTAGCTACAAAGATGCCTTGGGGTATTCCTGTGCCTGATGATAAGGATCAAGTCGTGTACGTCTGGTTCGACGCCCTTGTTGATTACATCTCCGCCATCGGCTGGCCAGATGAAACTTTCAAAAAATGGTGGGTAGAGACTGGGGGTGTAGTCCAGTATTGTGGCAAGGACAACCTTCGTCAGCAGTCTGCTATGTGGCAGGCGATGCTTATGGCGGCAGGACTTACGCCGTCAAAACAGATTATTATCAATGGTTTTATCACCGGTGATGGCGGACTAAAAATGTCCAAATCTCTAGGAAATGCGGTAGACCCTCTCGATGTTATCAAGGAATATGGTACAGAGGCTTTGCGGTATTATGTTAGTCGTGAGCTCCATCCTTTCGAAGACAGCCCATTCTCTATGGATAAGTTCAAAGAAGCTTACAATGCAAATCTGGCCAATGGTCTGGGCAATCTCGCTAGTCGTACACTCAAAATGATTGCAGACAATGAGGTTGTTATCGATTGGAAATCAGTCGAGGAAGTAGAGAACGCCGCGTATTCTCAAGCTCTAGAGTCATTCAATATCAAAGCGGCCTGCGATGAGATCTGGAAGATGATCCAACAGACGGATAAACTTATCCAGGACGGTCAGCCGTTCAAGGTGGTGAAGACTGATCCGCAAAAGGGCAACGAGATGATCCAGGTTTTAGGAAAGGAGCTCTATAAAATCGCGCGACTTCTGGAACCAATTATGCCTTCGACGGCAGAAATGATTAAAAAGCTTATTAGGGAAGGTAAATCGCCTGAGCAGCCGTTATTTATGAGGAAATAAAAAATCATGCGAACGGTCGCATGATTCACTCAACGTATCTCATGGTGACGTCCGATGATCAGGTGGTAGCTGATAAAATCAGCGACAGATTTCGTACTCATCCTTTTTCCAAATAAAGGGATAGGAGGGATAGGTATGTAATGACCCAACCGTACTCGTCGGGGAGCGCGGGGTTCAATCAAAAACAAAAGAGAGAAGTCGTCGATCATCCGGGCAAGAAGTCTCGCTTTCCTCTCGTTGCTTGCGCCTGTTGAGAAAAGACACAAATAGAAATCCGTAAACCAAATGGATCGTATCAATGAGCGTGATAGGGCAGAGAGTCGTACTCGTTTCATATCTTGAATCAGGGTACAATATTCCTTACATTTATGTCAAACGCACCAAAATACTTCGATGTTCATAGTCACCTCAATTTTTCTGCATATGACACCGACAGAGGTGAAGTTATTGGGCGCATGCAAGAAGCTGGTGTTGGCACTATTACTGTCGGTACACAGTACGACACTTCCAAGACCGCGGTTGAGTTGGCTGAGAAGTACGAAAATATATACGCGACCGTCGGAGTGCATCCTATACATACGTCGGCGTCACATCACGATGTAGAGGAGCTCGGCGGCGGCCAATCGGCCAAAGCATTCACTTCGAGAGGGGAGGTTCCAGATATAGCTGCTTACAAAATATTAGCGCAACATCCAAAAGTTGTAGCTATCGGCGAGGTGGGTCTTGATTATTACCACCATGATGAAAATCTCGCTGACGTTCAAGTGAAAACTTTTTATGCCATGATCGATTTGGCCAATGAAGTTAACAAACCTTTGATGCTTCACATTCGTAATGGTCAACCGGGTACTGGGATTAAATCGGCGTATCTCGACGCCTACGAAATCCTAAAGTCACGCTCAAAAGTTCCTGGCAACCTTCATTTCTTTGCTGGATCTATCGAAGAAGCAAAACCATTTCTCGATCTTGGTTACACATTTTCATTCACTGGAGTGATCACGTTTGCAAGAAACTACGATGAGACGATTAAATATTTGCCTCTAGATCGCATCATGTCAGAAACCGATGCGCCCTATGTGACACCTGCCCCGTATAGAGGGAAGAGGAATGAACCGACATACGTTATTGAGGTGGTGAAGAAATTGGCGGAAATAAGGGGGGAGGAAGAGGGGGAAGTAAGGAAACAACTCTTTAAAAATATACAAAATTTTGGAATAAAGATATACTAGGAGTATGAGTAAAATTGCTGGGATTAAGCTTTTACAATTTTTTCACCTAATTTGTTATGGACTTTTGATTTCGGCAGTCGCTCTAGATTACCTTAAAGTCGTAAGAAACTCGGAGTGGATATACTCTTGGGGATTTATTGTAGCT
>JBBQVG010000016.1:0-17159 GCA_038211765.1 Minisyncoccia bacterium
TGAGTGTTCCTGCAGGTTATGCCCCATTCCAGGAACGTAGGCAGTGACTTCGACACCGTTGGTGAGGCGAACACGGGCGATCTTGCGTATAGCTGAGTTAGGTTTCTTTGGGGTCTTGGTAGTGACCTTCACGCATACACCGCGTTTGAACGGCGCCGGGAAAAATACTGGGCGGTTCTTGATGGTATTGAAGGTACGAGTCAAAGCGATGGACTTTGACTTACTCTTGAAACGCTTTCTATGGGTCTTTGTGAGCTGATTGATGGTGGGCATGGTGAACTAGTGCAATCGTAAATTAAAAAAATTAATAAATGGCAATTCTGAATTCTTCACCCTGCCCCGCTTGAGATGGTGCGTGGAAGGATTACTCATTCTTGCCTTCAATGAACCTGATCTTGGGGATTTCGATATCCTCGAGACAGTGGAGCTACCTTACCAACAAAGAGAAACGCCGTCAACCCAGGAGAGGTCGACGGCGAGAGCGCCAGAGAAAATGTGTCTTTCCGGTATGTGAACACCAAGAACGCACAATTCAAAAGCAGCTGCTTTTGGTACCAAGCACTACCGGGTACCGTCGGTTCGCAAACACCAGTTCAGGATAACGTACAATCCTGTGGACGGGTGCCAGCGAAATCTAAAAGATCAAGTGTGGGGGTGTGGCTATCGAAATAGCTATACCACCCCCACACAACGCATGTCCGCGAAGGTCGGACCTGGCTACAATAGCCTACAATCAAAGTTTAGTCAAGCCCATTCATCTTTTATAACTTTGCCACGCCCTATCACAGTGAAATTCCTGTAAAAACCTTAAAAACAATGGGAACTACTGGTGAGATAACTCGCCACAGGAAAAAGACCACAATGAGTATGAAAATGGGCGAATAACGTTCGAGAAACATCCTCGTTTGTCCGTATTGGTTGGGTAAGATAGAAAATAATACCTTGGAGCCATCCAGGGGTGGTAGAGGAATGAGGTTGAAAATAGCCAGCACCAAGTTGATAAGTACAATATATGCAGAAATACCAACAAAGAGCCCTGCACCAGTGAGTCCCCCTGCGGCAGTGAAGTGCACTACACCCCTGATGATGAGGCTGAATACAACCGCAATGAAAATATTGGAAAGAGGACCAGCTAGAGCAATAAGCAACTCGCCTTGGCGCTTGTTCTTTATATTGTATGGATTGTATTCTACTGGCTTGGCCCAGCCGAATGTAAATCCGGCCAGTGAAGTGAGGAGGGGTACAATAAATGAACCCACAGGATCAAGATGTTTTAGAGGATTGAGAGTCAGTCTCCCTTGCAGGCGCGGCGTGGGGTCTCCCAGCCAGTTAGCGGCATAGCCGTGTGAGACTTCATGTACCACTACGGACAGGATCAAAATGATGATGGAAATAAGACTGAAACTTGGCATATATACTTGAATGGCAATACATTCCATGATAGCATGTCCTTCACATTACTTTCATGGCAAAAGTCTGCGATATAACCAAGAGAGGCTCAGTAGTTGGAGGAAGATATTCCAACCGTACTCGTGCTACCCAGTTCAATCCTTCTCCGGCTGTTCGTCGCTACCCAAATCTCCAAAAAAAGCGTATCTATGTTCCTGAACTCAAGAAATCCATAGTCATCAACGTCTCGGCACGCGGCCTACGCACTATCCAGAAGAACGGCGCCTTCCAGACTCTCAAGAAAGCAGGCTTGATCTAACAATTCTATATTACGGACTCGTAACAGAGATAGATATCCCGTCCGAAACTATTTTTATTACCCCAGTCTCCCTGACGTTGTATCTCTGTTCTTGTGAAATAGAGCCGAGCGGATCCGCCTGCGATTTTTTGTTGACTTTCTTGTCCACCACAGGCGCCTTTGGTGGAGAATAAGAGATCTTTTTTGAATAAACGAAGATGTCTGGTTTGTATTGATCGATCAATTCAGATGACATATCGGCTGACGCGGCGGCACCAGATAACAGCATTGCTCGCCTATTTGCTCGGTCACCGAGCGGAGCATCGGGATTTTCTTTGGCATTCTCGGACGCGATATACTTTTGAATCTTTTTCGTAGCATCGCCCAGAAGCAACACTGAAGTGTCTTTGTATGTCATATCTACGACCATCTGTGGTCCGCTTGCTTTCGAATATGCGAACAACTCTGCTGCAGCTGGAAAAAGTGCCCGACCGCCAACCTCCTTGCCCATATCTAGCCTATCCCCCTCTCCCACTTGCGTCAGAGAAATTTTCTTGTTCTTTAGAGTCTCAAGAAAAGTTTTGAAAACAGGGTCTGTAGAACTGGCCAACCCTGCAGATTCTGAAGTAACATTTTGGATATATGCACGCTCGACCGTATAACGACCTATGATATCGATGAGACCGCTAACCCCCTTTACTGAAGTATCCGTTGCGACGATAACATCTATACGTCGTGAATAAAACGGCAGGAGTGTAGAGATATGGCGGATTATTTCTGAATTGCTCCCTCCGTCGATCAGGATCCGCGTGTCATCTGGAGTGCGAATAAATGTTGCCTGGCCATTTTTGAGTGCTATAACATACACCTCCAAAAGTGGTGCACGATGCTCCTGTTGCCATACATATGCCCCCAATCCTGCAGCAAGTGTTGTAGCCGTAGCTCCGATAATCAATGGTTTTGCCATAGATTTGATATTCATATCGCCACTATATAGGAACAAGGTTCAATTCCTGATAAAAAAATGTTCAAGAAATCTTCAAAAAAAGTTCAAGAATTGTTCAAATATCTTCTGCAAGACCCGCAAGACCTACCCTTGTAAAGAAGTGTATAATGAAGACATAACGATCCCTTACCAAATAATATTTCAACTGCCATGAAACAATTCACCGCTCTCACATTCACTATCCCCGAACTCAAAGGAATTTCTGCAAAAAATATCGAGGAACACCTCAAGTTGTATGCCGGTTATGTAAAACACGCCAACCTTGTCCAGGAAAAGATCGCCGAACTCAAAGGAGATGCAGAGAAAAATACCTACGCACTGGGCGAGATCAATCGTCGTTTTGGTTTTGAATACAACGGTATGCGAAACCATGAAGTCTATTTCGCCTCCCTTTCTGGCGGATCGACGGCTCTTTCTGATTCATCAGATCTAAAAAAGATGCTCACGGAGACGTGGGAGTCGTTCGATGCCTGGCTCGCAGAATTCAAAGCCATCGCTCTCACGCGCGGTATCGGCTGGGCCATGCTCTATTATGACCGCGCAGACGGAAGACTCCTCAATGCGTGGGTAGATGAACAGCACCTGGGACAACTGCAGGACTGTGCACTTATTCTCGGACTAGATATGTGGGAACACTCATTTGTCGCCGACTATCAGCCATCAGGAAAGAAAGCCTACATCGAAGACTTTTTTACGAATCTCAACTGGAGTGTTGTCGAGGAAAATTTCGCAAAGGTTACACGATAATATACCCAGATCACCTATTTACTACCGCTCTAGTCATAGGTCAAAAATAGCCGGTTGGTGCTTCATCGTATGGTGACATGGATTACTTACACGATACTGCAGAAAGTGTGAATGTTGTTGCACCGGTGGCAACATGGGCGTAGATGGCGGTGCCGGAGTCGTCATAGAGGACGAGGCATGATCCCTTGTTCTGTCCCACTTTGCCTATTTCGACTGAAGTGGTGGCATTCGAAGTCGAGGTGGCGACTTGGAGGGATACAAGAGGAGTGGTTGTTCCTATGCCGACGTTTCCACGGCAGGTTGACGTACTATCACAACCAAGAATAACGTTACCACTTGCAGTACCTGTGCCAGGCAAAAGGTACAGACTGCCACCATTTGGGCGAGTACCTCCCGTTCCAGAGTTACCAGCTGTGATTGAAATATTACCTGGTGCTCCGCCATTACCCCCTGCCGATGAGTTTCCACCGTTCCCGCCAATAAAACTTATTAGACCAGAAGCGCCACCGTCACCACTCGCAGATACACCACCATTGCCACCTAGGAAAGTCATTGCCCCCGAATCCCCGCCAGCACCTGAAGTTGTGGTTAACCCACCGGCTGGAACAGTGAAATTCATAGCCCCAGAATTAGCGCCATCAGTCGTGCCATTTTGAGTAGGTCCGCTAATAAAATTAAGAGCGCCACCATCGCCCATGGTCGCTCCCCTTCCACCTCGCCCGCTCTGAAACGTGGCACTACCGCCAGTACCACCAACTAACTGCGCATAAGTAGGGTCATCGCCTCCTGCCCCTGCGGTGAAAGAAGCATTTCCTCCAGTACCACCAGAAGAATCAGTACCAATACCTGTGCCACCCGTACCAGACGTTGCTGCGAAGCTACCGCCACTACCACCAGTATTTCGTACCGAACCATTTAAAACAGACCCACCATTCCCCATCGTGTAATTGATATTTCCGCCCAAGCCGCCCGTGTAGGCAGTTCCACCAGCAGTAGCTGGAGCACCCCCCGCACCAGTGGTTACCGAATAGCCTCCACCTCCACCACCACTGCGATTTCCTGTCGATGCGGTTGGGATTCCCCCGACACCACCAGTGGATGTAAATCCGCCGCCAGCGCCGCCACTTCGAGCAGAGGCCGTTACCTGCGTGGAGTCTCCACCTGGCGCACCGATAAAGTGTACGCGACCGGTAATTGCCGCCGTGGTTCCATTGCTCGATGCGTTGTCCTCTGGTTTATTACCAGTAGCAGTTATGAAACTAGTGGAGATTTACCTTTGAATCCGAACACTTGTAGAATGAAATCTATGAGTAAATTCAAACATTTTGTTTTGTACGAGCGACAACGAATTCAAAAATATCTCCATGAAGGAAGAAGTTTTCGATTTATTGCAAATAAATTAGATCGAAGCGTTTCAAGTGTTTCTGACGAGATCAATTCAAACAGCGTCAACGGCGTCTACAATGCCAAGAAAGCAGACATGAAGGCATATCAGAAACGGTGGAGGTCAAAGACTCAGTGCATGAAGGTAAATCAAGATCCTAAACTAAAGAAATTCGTAATCGATTCAATGACAAATGAGGATCAGTCTCCAGAAGGAATCTCAGGACGATTGAAGCATGTTGAAACAGGTCTTCAATACGCAAGTACCAAAGCAATATACAACTTTGTTGGAAGTCCAAATGGTCGACAAGTTGAGAGGCATTTGTATTCAAATGCGGTGCACAAGAAGCCTGGCAAAAAACGAGGTACACCAATTACAATCGATGGTCGTACAATGATCGACAAAAGACCTAAAAAGGTCGAATCTAGGCTCGAATTTGGTCATTACGAAGGTGACTTCATTGAATCTGGTAAAGATGGAGATGGGTCACTTTTAGTCCTTGTAGAGAGAAGAACCAGATACCCATTTCTCTGTTACTTGGATGACCGAAGTAATGCCAATGTAAATCGAATCGTCGAAGAATTACTTCACGGTCTACCAGTTAAGAGTTTTACCGTCGACAATGATATTTCATTTCAAAAACACGAGGAGCTTTCTGAACTTCTTGAAGCCACAGTCTTCTTTTGTCACCCTCAATGTCCACATGAAAAAGGTACTGTTGAAAACAGAAACAAAGCAATTAGAAGGTACGTTAAAAAGAGAACTGACCTTTCAAAGATCGCGCTTGAACAATTTAGAGAAGTAGAACGCAAGCTCAGAGATCGATTCATGGGTTGTCTTGGTTACAAAACACCCCGCGAAGCATTTGAGAAAGAACTTCAGAAAACAAAAAAACCACTTGTCCGTGGTATGATGAAAGTAAAGTTATTAAACTAATTGAGTGTTCGGATTCGGGGCTCCGGGTAGGTAGCAGGAGCATTTGTCCCTATACCTACTCTTCCTGCATTTGTCACTACAAAATTCGTAGCCGTAGATGACCCTATGGCAAACGCTGGTCCATTGATACCATTTGGGTTAATCGAGAACAATGCCCAAGGAGAAGTAGTCCCAATCCCCAAACTTCCGAGAAAACTCGAGTTTCCTGCTCCAGTCGAAGTGACGACACCACCTGTAGTAATATCCGTACTAATAGTAGTCGCAGCTGAAGCTGCCACAACACCGAGGAGTGGTACGAGGATGATGGTGATCAGGATAGCTTCGATGCGATTGACTGGTTTGGTGAATAGGGAGTGAAGCTTTGAGAGTAGGTGATGCATAGAAATAAGTTAGGGTATAAGTTAGGGTACTAATTCAGTAAGTCTACCACGTGTTTTTACCCCCCCCATGTTGGTGGGGATAAGTATGTTTTGAGTTTATACTTCCAAAAAATAAATAATAAAAAGGGCGCTCCATCGTGCGAGCGCCGTTACAAATATCCGACAAACCAAAGTCAAAGAGCCAGAGCGAGTTGTGGAGAAGGTGTAGGAATTGGTTTGGCCTGCACTCCCTTGCTAATGGGCCACAATGGGACTCGTTCTTTGTAGGCCACGACATTTCCCGGATTCAAAAGAAGACCGAATCTCTTGAAACATGATGGACACAATAGACAAACATGCCCCTGCGCGTCGCCTGGAATAGTGGTGGGGGTCCACCCACACACTGCAATGAACCAATTCTCTTCACCACACAATCTCGCGCCTGTTTTGCGGTGATACGAGAAGTTCCGACAGTGCGGACAACTGTAGTTCAGGGCATACTGCTCGACAGGGCGCTGATCACCCCATGCTTCAATGGTTTTCAATGATGCACTCATGCGTTTTGTTTGGTAAGGAACGTTTACGTTTACCGTCGTACACAAATATACCATAGACAATGACGAGCAATCCATAGAAAGTGCCCACAACCCACCCTGAGAATGCGGGAACTTGGATAGAAGCAAATGGGAAGCGCGCAAAATGTTCAACCATAAAGAGTTCGTAGGCCAGCAAGAGATGCGTTACCCAGCCAACATAGACAGATGCGAGCGGCACAACGAAACCGATAGCTCCTGTAAGAAAAACGAATAACATAGTTACGGGAATGAATGGTAAGACCAGAATATTGACCACCATTCCAATAATAGAGAGGTTTCCCATCATATAGAGAATAAACGGGGACACGAACACCTGGGTAGCCAATGTCGAAGCCACAATGCCCCGCATGCCGAACTTTTCTGGAATAAACTGAATTTTCTTTTCGATAGGGCTGGCCAGTAAGATCAGTCCGAGCGTGGCGAGAAATGATAACTGAAATGACGGATCGTACAAAAGAATCAAGGGATTTTGGATGAGCATAATGAGACCCGCAAAGATCAGGGCGCGTAGAACACTGTAGTCTCGGCGTATAACTTCTCCAGAAAGCGCTACGCCCGCCATAAAGCATGAACGTACCACCGTTGCTCCACCACCCACAAGGATACCAAACAAAATAATTCCTACTCCGCCGATCACAATCCCCCATACGCGCGGAAGGAACGAGAGCATCTTGCGTAAGGCGTCTGCAACAATAGTGATGTTATAACCCGATAGAACAATGATATGAATCAGTCCAACAGTGCGGAAATCGTCTAGTAACTCTGGTCCAAGTGCACTCTTCTCCCCTACCACCAATCCTGCCGCCAATGCCGCATGCGGATCTCCGGGGGTGCGCTCCAGATTTGCCACAAAACCTCGTTTCAGGGAATAAAGAAGTGCCTCAATACTAAACCCTTGCTGCTCTCCGACTTTTTCTACTGTCGCACTCTTGATCTCATAGAAGACGTCACTTTTTGCTAGGAAGCCTTCGTAATTGAACTCGCGACCGTCATCGCTACGGAAGTTGAACGGCTTGGATAATTTTCCACTAAAAGTAACTTCGTCACCAAAGACTAGTCGTGGATACAATCTTGTCTTCATGCGAACAAGGATTCCTGGGCCACATTCTTTGAATTTGCCATTTTCGCTAGATGCGAATGACGTTGTTTTTATAATAAAGACCTGCCCACTCTCCTTCCTTTCTGGTTCTACGGTGAGGGTACCTCTACCCTGAGTAGACTGTTTCAGGCATCCACCAATATCAGGAGGATGAATAGTAAAAGAACCCCACAGTCGAAATACTGCAGCTGCTACAAAAATACTCCAGAAGATGACGACTCCTCTTTTCATTACCACTTATTGTACGTACTACAGATAAATTCCTAATAAAAAAATACTCAAGAATTGTTCAAAAAAAGTTCAAATATTGTTCAAATTTGTTACGCAAGGGTAGGTCTTGTGGAAGATTTGCCCAACTCCTCTGCAATCGCCACTTCTTCTGCTTTGTCCAGCGCTTTCTTGAAACGTGCACCTCTCACCCCCTTCACTCTTTTCTCACACTCTGCCCACGTCTGGTGAACCTCTACTTTTCCTCCCACGGCGCTAATATATGAAAATGCTTTGGCGCGTGACCTTGAAGAGCTTGATTCCTTCTGTGAAGCCTTCAAAGGATCGTAGGAAATATTCAATATACCAACAATAGAATATGCTGAAAGAGTGCCTTCGTAGAGATTTATCTTTTTACCATCGGCCATTGCCGTAGCTATCTCGTCACAGCGTTCGTTGCCTGCGATGCCGACATGTCCTCCGACATATTTCCAACTAACCATGCGATTTTCGAGACAACTATCGAGCTCCATCCACAGGACTTTATTGAGGACATCTTCCTTGGCCTTGGTTTTCCAACCATTCTGCTTCCAGCCAACTATCCATTTGGTAATGCCGTTGATCACATAAGAGGAGTCGGTATAAAGAGTACTAAATGAGTTTTGCGGTGTATGCGAAATACCCTGCACAGCGGCAGTTAGTTCCATCTTATTGTTCGTCGTGAGCTTCTCGGCCCCTCCAAGTTCGGTAACATGCGAACCACTCTCACCGGTATCTTTTCTATTTTCAACCACCACTGCCCCCCATCCACCCGGACCAGGATTGCCGCGAGACGAGCCGTCGGTAAAGATGACGAAGTTTTTTGAATCAGAATTCATACGTAGAAAGAGTATAGCTTAAGAAATAAAAAAGCCGAAGTACTTACTTCGGCAATGGTATCGATCTGACTCGGATCAGGTGGCCCCAAGAAGTTGTGGAGTGAACTGGTCGACGAGCCCTTCGAGCCCTCTCGTTGTCTCCGTCCGTCGCATATTGCTTTCGTTGATCCACTGAACTAATCCTGCTGCAAATTTTTGTGCAAAATCTTCCCTTGGGCGGACGATTTTTTTGAGATCCGACTCACAATAGAGAGTGCGAACCTCAGTTTTGCTGGAATAAAACGTGTTCGTAAGCTTCTTATCAGGAACCAACTCGGTGTACTGATAGTGCCATACCCCACCCACGCCCCCATCATTATTTCTTTCGAGGAGAAGCTGGCCAAGGGAAACGCCAGCGAGATTATGGTGACCTTTAGAATGGTAACCACGCGTTTGCTGCCAAAGACGTATGGCACGCACTCGTGTCTCGGGTGTAAGGCCGAAACGAACCATCACGTTTCCTGGGTAAAATTCGAAACGGTATTCGGTGCCGCAGATAATCTCCGTATAATACATATTGCCAATGTAGTCTTTCAGCTTTCTGAAAGGCAGATGATCGAGGTGGGGTTTGAGTAGCGGAACGATGTTTTTCAATGAGAATTTGGACGTATCCATATCTTCTTTGCGGTTTGTTGTTTGTGTTTCACTCTTTCGCTTTTGGGACGTATCCCTTGGCGCAGAACCTAGGACGACTGTACTCCGTATCAGACAGTAGGTCAATAATGCTAGGAGATTTGATTACAAAACATCTACCACCCTCAACCGCAGTTCCGGTCGGCCGCGAAACATGGACTTCTCTATCGATGCAACCAGATCTATCGGTTGCCCCGGTTTTACTTTCTCCATCCATGGACTGGTAGCGCCAAAAAAAGAAATAGCCGGCAAGGGCGAACCGTTGGCTTTCTTGAAACCAAGTTCTACGTGATTGTTTGTTTTTCCAAATGTACGAACAGTGGCCGGTGCAACATTTTTAAAAAGAAAAACAGGTTTCTCATTGTCGATACCAAATGGTGCAAGTCTTGTAAGCTCCTCATTGAGTCCCCACGTTACGGCCTCGAGAGTAAGCTCGGCATCGATAAATTCATTGTCGTACTGGGCGGCAAGTTGGGTACCATTATCCTCTCTGTCGACCAGAGGGGCGACAGTACCAAGATCGCCACCACCACTAATTGAATTTTTCATCTGCAAAATTTTCTGCTGTGCTTCATTCAGTCTTTGTTCTAGATAATGAACCGCCTCGTTTGCCACCGCAAACCCTCCAGAGTGATGATGCCCACCAAACTGTGTAAAAACTCCGGTCGGTGCCGCACGCATAATCTCGACCACACTACTCTCCCCCTCCGAACGACATGAGCCTTTGATCAGATTGTCACCATCGCGTCCCCAGAGAAACACCGGCCGACGAAATTCTTCTGCACAGGAGTTCGCCGCAAGCCCAAGTAGTGAAGGACGCCATTCCGGATTGCCTAGTACGATCACGCTCGGCATCGTCTGACCGTGTCGCTTTCCAATAGTCTTCCTTACTTCTTTTACCAATGAGGCCACCACTCCCTTGCGTTCATTATTTATTTCATCCAAATGTGTTGCCGCAAGATCTGCATCTTCGTCTGTTTCGGCCGCCAGAAGTTTGAATGCATCCATCGGTACACCCATACGAGATGCGGCATTTATCCGCGGGGTTATCATAAATGAGATGTCGTCTTCGGTCAGATAACGCTGGGCGATCTTGAGTTTTTGTAAAAGCCTTACCAATCCTTTGCGCGGTGTCTTGCGGAGCACCTGCAGTCCATAGTGAGCAAAAATGCGATTTTCACCCGTGAGTGAGACCATGTCGGAGAGCGTGGCAATACCCACCAAGTCCAGTAACCATTTTTCATGACCTTCCTTGAGCCCAAAGCGCTCTTTTTTGAGGATGGCTTGGATCAATTTGAAACCCACTCCAGTACCACAAAGGTTTTTGTCTGGGTATGAACAATCCGATTGCTTATGATCGATGATAGCAAAGGCTACCGGCAACACCGCTGGTGGTTCGTGATGATCGGTCACAATCACAATCATCCCCTTTTCAACTGCTCGAGCCACTGGTTCGACATCGGAAATGCCACAATCTAGTGTTATAAGTATCTGTACACCCTGCTCTGCCAACTGATCGACCGCATCGACATTGAGTCCAAAGCCTTCGTTGTGACGATGTGGAATATAGATCACAAAGTTCTGATAGCCGATCCTTTTGAAAAAATCATTGAATAACGCCGCAGCCGGTATACCGTCGGCATCATAGTCAGAATAAATGGCGATCTTTTCATTACCCTTGATAGCACTCACGATACGCTCGGCGGCCCTTTCGGCGTCTTTGAGTAAAAACGGGTCGTGCACACCAAAATCATAGTCAGGATTGAGAAAATCCTTGGCGTTCTCGGCTGTCGTAATACCTCTATGAAATAACAGATGCGAAACAACGTCCGACATGTTGCCGAACGGATCTCGTTCTGTAGGGGTAAGTTGACGTCGGATGGAGTAGTTCACTGGGCAATTGTATCATCACCACCACATTTGCAACTCTTGATTAGATTCAATTTGTACTCAATAACATCTGATATACTAAAGCACATGGAAGACTGTATTTTCTGTAAAATAGTTAAAAAAGAGATCCCTGCTCATATCGTCTACGAGGATGATACCTTCCTAGCCTTTCTAAGCATCAGTCCCGAGGCGCCCGGACACACTCTTATTATCCCAAAGGTTCATTATCGTTGGGTATGGGACTATCCGCAGGTTGGAGAATATTACGAAATCGCCAAAAAGATTGCCCGTGCTCAACAAAAAGCTTTCAACGAAGAAATGATTGTGAGTAAGATTGTGGGTGACGAAGTCCACCACGCTCATGTGCACGTGATACCGCGAAGAGAAACCGAAGGAGACAAGCAGGATTTCGATGGAAACAAGAGAAAGATCGTGGAGAATCTCTAGTTCCCCCCACTTTTCTTCAACGCCTCTATACCTGGCAGAGTCCCTTTGGCCAAGAAATCCAGCATGGCGCCGCCACCAGTAGAAATAAAGGTAAATTTATCCTGCATGCCGAGAGTGGCGATGGCACCCACCGTATCTCCCCCACCCACGACAGTCTCAACCCCTTCGGTGGTGGCAATACTGATCATCAGTGCAAGCTCGCGAGTCGGAGCCTGGAAACCTTCTTCATAGAGACCGAGTGGACCGTTCCATAGAATAAACTTGGCGGTTTTGATCTTTTCCTTGAGCAGTTCTAGAGTACGAGGTCCGGCATCTAGGATACGATCCTCAGGAATAAGTGTCTCTACGCTTTTGGCTTCATGATTTTGATTGATGATGTCTACCGGAAGCATGATCTTTGGATTATTTACGAACTGACTGAGATCACGGACGGTCGGAGAGACCAGAGATTTTCCGATCTCATGTCCTTTTGCCTTGAGCAGATCATTGGCCAACGCTCCTCCTATAAAAACCGTATCAGCCGTGTCCATGAATTTCTGAATAAGTGGGATCTTGGTATCAAATTTTGCTCCACCTAGGATGAATACGAATGGATGTGGAGGGTTGAAAGCCTTGGAAAGATGGAGAACCTCTTTTTCGAACTGTACGCCGGCATACCCGCGCAAAAAGTCCGGCACTCCTACGATCGAAGCGTGACTACGGTGAGATACGGGGAAGGCTTCATTTACATATATATCTCCGAGAGAAGCCAGCTCCTGGGAAAATTTGGGATCATTTTTCTTTTCACCATCACCATACATGCGAAGGTTCTCGAGGAGAATACAGTCACCATTCTTCATAGTGTGTTCTATGACCCCAAAAGCGTCCTTTATGTTGTGAATGAAGGTGACTTTTTGACCAAGCTTTCCCAAGTGCACCGCTATAGGCTCCAAAGAATCGTTACTACCGTCACTAGACTCTGCATGACTGACCAAGATGACCTTGGCTTTCTTTGAAGTCAGAAAATTGATAGTAGGCAAGGCAGCCTGTATGCGAAAATCGTCCCCCACCACACCCCCAGTGATGGGCACATTGAAATCAACGCGCACCAGCACTTTTACTCCTTCCAAATGTTCGATGTCACGAAGTGTTTTCATAAATAGTAGATACTAATTATACAAATGTACGAATCATTACGAATAATACGAATGCCACGAATAATCACGCAACAGAATCTACGGCTCGTAATAGATCGGGGAATCCAACTACACTGACACTCTCGCGGCCAACCAAGAGACCGTCGACTTTACCGATAAAAATAATGTCGGCAGCATTACGAAAATTGACCGATCCACCATATAGCACAGACACTTTCATGGCCGGACCATGACCGAAGACATCTGAAAAGATCTTCTTTACAAAAAGCGACATCTCGTATACTTGTGCCGGGACCATGGCCTCTTTTGCACCGATAGCCCAGACAGGTTCGTAAGCCATGATGATATTTTTTGACTGATTCTTGGGAACATCTGCAAAACTATTCTTGATCTGATTCTTGAGAGTTTCGAGATATGCGCCGGCTTCATCGCGAATTGATTCACCTACACATACGATCGACTTTAATCCTCCAGCGAGGGCGGCTTGTACCCTCTTGGCCACATCTGCATCTGTATCACCTGCCGCGCGATCTTCTGAATGTCCGACGATCACATACTCTGCCCCTACATCCTTGATCATAGCGGCACTCACTTCCCCGGTATGTGCCCCAGCTTCATGCATCGATACACTCTGTGCACCTACACGCATTAGCTCTGGATGTTTTTTTGAGACAATCGCAGTGATATATACAAAAGGAGGACAGGCGACAACATCTGTATGTTTTAGCTCCGCAGCCACTTTCCGCGTAACGCGAGCAATGCGCTTTGCTTCCTTGAGCGTGGCAGGAGTCATCTTCCAGTTTCCGACAACAAGTCTTCGTGTAGGCATAATGGCTCTATTCTAACGTAGAAACAGAAGAGCGCAAAGGAAAAGGAGGTGCCCTCTCGAGTCCGAGGACTGTCTGAGCGAGTGTACATTGCCGATACAAGGCGAAAGTTAGCTGGAATTGTGAGAGACATAGTCTCCACAATTCCTGAGCCTTGTATCATGCAAATGTAACGAGCGACGATCGAGCACGATCGCCACCGGGTTTCCGCAGGACGAAGAGGAGCACCTCCTTTTCCTTGCCCACTTATCAATTCACCTCTTCCCACGAAATCGTCTGATAGTTACTAGAGGTCAGCGGAAATGACGGTGGTGGACCATACAGGAGATTCCCATCGTAAATAATATTACGAGTCGTATATCCAGTATTGTCAGTATAAGCAAAACCGTAACGCAGGTTACTTGCGATCATCCCATATAGAGTGATGGCACTTCGAACGTATTCACTTCCACAATTTGCCCCATAGTAGAATCTTCCCACACGTCCATTTTGGGCTATGATCGCCCCGTCAACACGCAAATCCGTGTCACTAATAAGGCCAACATTGAAGTCCCCTTGAGCGACCAGTGCGATCACGTCAGTCCCGTTGTAATTTGTATACAGAAGGTCGCTGTTTACTGTAATACTCTTTCTCGTATTCACATAGTCGGGGAATTTACCGGCGGCAACAGTCAGACGTGCAGTGTTTATTTTACCCTCTATCCAGAGGTGGTCTTCAACAAAGATAACTCCGTTGGCTGGAAAAGCGTAATTAGCTACAAATGTCTGATTCTTGATACTCCACAGACCCCAGTTCGTTTGACCGGCTGCGGCCTTACAATTATTAGGAGGTGTTTCTAATGAAGTTACTTTGTAAACATCAAAAGTGTCATTGGTCTTCAAGACAATGCGATACCCTTGCGAACCTGAAGGATAAAAATATCTTCCCGTAGCCTGCCGTGCCGTAGCCTTCATCTGAGAGAGATCGAGAGTGAGTCCTGCAAAGTCGAACGATTGTATAGGAAATTGGCGACCGGCAATGAACACGTCAGGACGGTTGGGCACAGCGGCAGGAGGATTGGGGTCGTCGGTACCGACGGTGGTGTAGACGCCGAACTTATGTGTCCCCACTCCATCATCGGGATCATCGTAAGTAGTCTGCGAGCTCGTAACAAGATTGTGAGCCAAGCCATCGAAGCGGATACCGCCATTGGAATGGATCGGACCAAAGACCTCGGTACCATCTCCGAAACGCATATCGTCGTTTGCGACCACGGCAAACTTTGCCAAAGAAGGGATAGCGAGCGTCGCCTGAATAGTTCGTGAGATCGTTGGATCTGATGCGATGGTCCCTTTTGATTTCACTTTCACAATGGTCGAACCGACAGGAGGAGCAGTGATGGTGAGGGCATATTGACCGACGATGTCTCCACTTGCATCTTTGACTGTATGAATATACGGCTGAGGCGTGGTCGTACCATCTTTATAATCAATAGGTGCGTGTGCCAGGTGCCAACGATAATATTCGACGCCGGCTTCGGCTATCTGGAAGGCTTGCTCGCTCGACGCAAGTGTCCGTGTCGTTTTGAGTACTGTCGCCCCCCAGTTTACCAAGGCTGCTGTAACTGAAATGGCGATACCCATAAAGATGAGGACGTTCACTAAAATAATCCCCCGTGAAAAGTTTATCGGACCATGAACTATAACTTTGCTTACGCTCTTGTTTGTATTCATAGATTGTCTTTTAGGTTCCTTAGCGCCGCCTGAGTAGTAAATGTCCGTACAACAGGAGACTTATTGGGATCAGAATCAATACTGAGATTTACACGGACTAGGCGTATAAGGGGAATATTGAGCGGATATGTGAGTGGCGTGCTTGTGCCTGCGTATGAACTGACAAAATACTCGAACATGGGGGTTGTAGACGAATTACGAATACCCGTTGCCAAGATCTTGCGTGTTTCATTTGCCTGAACATACGAAGGAGGAGAGCCTGTCGGCTTGATCAGTGCTCGATATAGAGACGACGTGGCTATATAATACCGGATCTGGTCTTTGGTCCCATCGCCATCTGGATCGGAATAGAAAGTGATAGTGCTGGTTGCAGCATTTCCCAAGGGATATGTGCCGTTTGCGCCTGGTTCCATGGAACGCAACTCGCGAGCCATGATCTTCATGAGCGACTGGGCCTCCTGTGTATTGGTAAGAGCTACCGCACTGGATCGGTTGAAGTTGATGACGTTATATTCGAATGCCGAGACTGCAACCATGATAGAAACCATGATGGCAATAGATGTAAGTAGCTCGACCAGAGTGAAGCCACGAGAAAGAGTCGCCGAGCTATAAAATAAGGGGCGAGGAGATGTCTTCTTCCCGTACTTATTTGCCTCATATTTCTTTGCCCCTATATTACTATTCATTGATCATTGGTTATTTTAACATTGATGATTGTATCCTGCTCTACGGCACCATCGACACAGAAACTTCGGCCCAGTTGGCACTGACGTTCACCGCCTGATTGTAAGTGGCATATCCAGCCTTGGCGATATCCAAGGTGTATTGACCTGACGCAAGGCCCATGAAGATCACTTGACCGGGAGGAGTGCACGACGATGTGAAGGTAAATGCAGTATCGGAAATATTGGGGGTAACTGTCGCTGTCTGTGTAGCGAGATAGAGACGATAACGGAAGAACTGGTAGCCATTGTTACTTACGTGAATCGGCGAACTCGAAGTAGCATAATAGGTTGTCGCTGTACCATCTGGACCTTTGAAGTCCCAGGTTGTTGTGGCCGTCACCGTAGCATTGGTTGCCACTTGGAAACGGACAGCGTTGTTCCCTGCCAAAAGCGGAGGATCGGTAGGTTGCCAGGTGAGTGTATAGAAATTGCTTGGCGAACCAGTGTTGAATGTTGATGATTCGAGCACGCCAGTAGAATTGTACGCACCGAAGACATTTTTCAATCGAATATCGCCTAGGTTTGTAGTGACATCTACACGACCATCATCAATCCAGTATTTATTTGTAGTTACATAATCAGCCGCCCCACCACCACCAGACCAGTCAGTCTGATTGATATATCCCTTCCCTGTAGTTTGGATACTACTATATCCAGTTTTCGTCAGAGTGACTGTTGCGCCAGATATCGGTAGTTGCGTAGCTCCGTCCTTTACCGTCACCAGCAGACTTCGTGGATCTTTTGGCACAACCACCAGCTGAACACTTTGAGCCGCGCCAGGGTTCAGAATGACTGGATTGAGGGGATTGATACCTGCGAGATCGTGCGTAGTATCAAGAGGATTGACTAG
>JBBQVG010000017.1:0-17045 GCA_038211765.1 Minisyncoccia bacterium
GATTGCCCCTCCCCCTGCTCCAACTCTGTGTCACAATGAGTGGACCGTACTGGCGAATCTGCCAGTCACTCGCTCGTTTGCACTTCCACACGAACAGACATTTCCATAATTTTACAAAGAATGGTACAACTCGAAGCATACACGCCTCCTTTCTTTTTCATAAGATATAGTACATTGAGTCAGGTCGTATGTCAACCCCTCTAGCTAGCTAAAGTATCCCTATTTCTCCGCATAAATAATCACGGATCCTGCGATCTCTCTAAGCCCAGGGATCTTTTCTATGGTGCGACCTATCACATTTACAAAAGGAATGAGCGCCTTCGGTGTCGAAGGGTGGAGAAAGTCATAGGTAAATATATTCACATTGCAGTAACCCAAGCCTGTCATCTGCTTTTTGAGGTTCCACCTAACCACAGCAGTCTCGTCTGGTGAATCACCCAGGGCTTTTTTGATAAAAGGGATATTCTTTTGAATAAAAATCTGCGGATTGAGCATATTTGGTTCTGCAAAGACCATGCGTCCACCACGACGCAGTACGCGCAGGATTTCTCTTAGGGAACGTTCGAAATCGAGATGATGAAGAATGGAGCTACCAAAGACCACATCAAAAGAATTGTCTGGAAACTGCATCTTCATAGCATCATCCAAAAGATAGCTAATCCCTTCTGTCGGTGCAGTCTTGTTTGCTATATCCAAAAGTTCCTGACTGATATCAGTTGCAGTGATCTGTGCACCACTCAAAGCCTGAACCTTACGAGTAAACAATCCTGTACCACAGCCAATCTCCAAAACCCTATCATTCGAAGTGATCTTACCCACACTTAAAAAATAGTCGGCACGACGGTCAGCGCGTTTTTGACCGGCAGGGCTGGCCCAATTCCAGATATCTTCGGCTCCTTCAGTGGCCAATTTCCTACCATGCGTGAGCTCATGGTCAACACGTGTTTCGATTTGAGAAGTCATAGCAGAAAGTATAGCGCACAAAGCCGCTTATATAAACTTCATCTTCCTGGTAGCGAAAACTGTCATCTTCAGTAGAAGCCAGCCATGTTTCCAACGACTGATATTGGTGGTGCCGTAGACGCGTTCACAGTAATGAATGGGCATATCTACAATCTTGAGGTTGAGCTTGGCCGCACCAAACAAGAGATCAAAGTCACCGAAAGGATCAAATTCGCCAAAGAAAGGCCTACCACGCTTCACCGCCTCATAATGACTCTTGCGCAGGACCTTGGTCCCACAGAGTGTATCGCGTATTGGCTCGCCCAAGATCCAAGTAAAGGCGATGCTAAAAAATTTGTTAGCAAAAAAGTTCAGGGTGCGCATTGATTCCTTTTGCATGGCGTAGACTAGGCGAGAACCATTGATGAAGTCTCCTTTCTTGCTGACGATGGCGTCATAAAATTTATGAACTTCACCTGACGGGACAGTCATATCTGCATCATATATGGCGAGGATTTCTCCTTCTGCGGCTTCAAAGCCTGCTCGCACAGCATCGCCCTTCCCTTTCCCTTTTTGTTGCAAGACTTTGATACGACGATTCTTACCATGTAGGTCCGCCACCCTTTGTATTTCTGCATAGGTATCATCTGTCGAATTGCCTTCGACAAAAATAATCTCTGTAAACTTCCCCAGATCAGGAAGTTCCCGAGCAATGCGCTCGATCGTACCCGATTCATTCCTTGCAGGAACTACGATCGAAAAAGATGGGCCAGTTCCCCGAAGAAGAGGTTCGACGGTTTGTGGACTTTTGCGGGCAACGACGTAATAAAACAATCCTAGTCGAGTAAATGGCCAAATATTGACCACAACTTTATTGAAAAACGCCGACACCAATGGTATGTAGACTGGAATAAGAATCTTTGTGCCCCACTTCACCACATCAAATCCCGCAAGATACAAGAGGTTGTATATATCATGACCAGAAAGCCAGTTATGTTGGATATCGGGGCGACGCACTCCCAAAGATGTTGCCAGACGAATAATAGGCTCCCAGAGGGCGTTATGTTGAGTGAGGACGAACCGCCCATCATCAGCTAGGGCATTCTTGGCATCTCTGAAAAAAAGTTCGATGTCGCTCACATATCCAAGGACATCAGAAGCGATGATATACGCATGTTTATGTGAGGAGCCTGAAAAAGTCACCTTTCTTTCTTCCATCACTCGTTCTTCATCTATATCAAGGACGTCCACATCATTGGGAACAAGAAAGGAAAGAAAGGACTGGAGACAGGAATAGTAATACCTCTTCCAGAAGGCCTTAGTACTAGTATGGGAATGGACCGTTTTGTGGCCAGTGATGGAAGTACTATTCATAAACATTTATATACCCTTCCGGTTATTGAATAAGACGAGGCTTCAAACAAGACCTTACACTGACTAAAGAATTTACCATAAAAACCCTGTTCGTAGAGATGTGGCACATCGATCACCATATAGACGCCATCAAAGTTATTGAACTTGTCCTTATGACCTTCCTCATATTGTGGCGCTGCATAAAATCTCCCTCCATATTTTTTTATGGCAGATAGATTCCCCGCCCCGATATCATTGTAAGTAAGAACCTGTTTGATACTATCTTCTTTCACTATAAAATCAATAGTCTGCTCTAGAACAGTCGGCGCACTGCCATTGATCATGCCGAGAGTATATTCTTCAGCAAAGACAAGATTGTAAGAAATACCCACAAAAAGAACAACTACAAGAATGGCTGGTCTCCATTCTTTTTTGAAAAAAGCTACCACGGCGAGAACAAACACCGTTATGTTTGAAAGGATAATAAAAAGAAAAGAGACATAAAAACCAAGTGGGCCAGAACCTCCAGTAAGAGGTGTGAGCATTTTCCACTGCCCGTGTAAGGCTCGCGCAAACCATTCGCTCTTTGGATAAAGTGCGATGACGTCGTGAGGAATAAAATTTATCCACACCAGCGCTACAGAAACAATCACGCCCATAACAATAGGAAGCTTGAACGAGCTCCATATATCTTTTTGCTCCAATTTAGAAAGTATACCCGAAAGCACCGTGCCTCCGATTGCAGCCAAAGGGACGATCAAGAACATCAGGTATTTGTCGAGGGCCCCACGAGAAAAATCAAACAAGACAAAATAAAACAAAAGACCAAAGAGCAGGTATATGAAAAATACTCGTAGTTTGACAAAGATCTCTTTTTTCACAAAAAGAAGTGGTGCAAGGAGAAGTGGCGACAAATAATAAACAGCTTTTAGTCCCTGAACAATGATCTGGGTATAATTACGCCCGGTTTCCCCCGAAAATTGATTGGCGTGGCCGAGCATAGAAGCAATAGTAAAGCCTGGATAGATAGCCTGAAAGAGGTAGAGAAGTGCAACATAGGCTACGCCAAATATACCCAAACTGGCCACAAATGGAAATGCTGGACGTCCACGAAGAGCTCGCCAATTGGTGAGGAGGTAATCCGCGATGATGGCTCCTATAGCTAAAATAAAGTTGAGCTTTACCAAAAATCCTACAAGACAGATAATAAAGAGCCAGACAAACCAACGACGGCGAACCATCTCGGAGGAACTCAAGTACATATCATAGGCATATACCGACGCAAGGAAGAAAAATGGGATAATGGCACCATCAACATCGGGCATGAGCGACCCCAAAATATTGTAAAAACAAATAATGAAGAGGAACAAAGACCACAGTGCCGCTCCCTGCCCTGATCTACGCCGCACCACCGCGAACAAGAGGATGCCGGTTGCCAGAGAGACAACCAACGGAAAAAGACGATAATTGTCTTGCCCAAAGACTATGTATGCTGTCCGGAAAGACATCTGCATGAGCGGTGGATGTGCCCAATATGAACCAGTATCATCGGTAGCAGATGCTGCAACATTTTTCCACTCGTCTTGATGATACGGGATATGAAGTCCTGGCAAACGCATCACCAGAAACAATGTGAAAAGCCCAACAAATAACCATGTGTATTTTTTAGTGTTCATGAGTTTGAGTAGGGGTGTGATGGACACTATCAGCTGAGGCTGCCTTTTTCTTGAAAACGAAAATCTGGTATATAAAATACTGTTCGAAGGCCAGGAGACCGCTGATCACAAACTGTGAAATAAAATAGTGATTATGAAGAAAGTCCACCGCCACGTACATCAGCAATGTATTCAGGCCAAGATTGATGGTCGCTATCAACATATAGATGGTCGCCTGAGCCTTCCATCGGTCAGTATTCTGATCATCGAATGTCCAAAACTTTTGCAAAGTGAAACTGACCACAAAAGCAACCAGAAACGCAATGATGGCAGACAGCAAATACCAGACGTGAAGGACAGATGTAAGAATGTACAATAAAATAAGGTCAGTGGCCGCCGCAGTTCCACCGGCGATGATATAACGAGCAACTTTGAGGTAGTTCGTGGGAATAAAAAAAGCAATTATTCTGTCCACTTTTCCGGTGATAAATTTCATAAAAATTTTATAGCGAGTCAGTATAAATTAACATATTTTTACCAGATTCGCCTCATTCCTAGGTTAGATTCTTGGATTAGCGCCTGGATTAGAGCCGGGCAAGCTCAGATTTGATCCGCTCAGATAGAAGCCTGAGAGAATGTGCCCTACTTACATAATCCCTTACGGCACTCTGCAGTTTTTTGACCTCGGTCGTAGGCATAGCAAGAAGAACTCTCAGTTTTATGACCAGATCATCGAGCGAACCTTCTTTGAAGAGTAGCCTATCGTCTATCTGTCCTCGTAGATTTTCATTTGAGGACAACGGCAAGGCACCACAGGCAGCTGCTTCAAAGATCATCTTATCGTACATACCACTCGGACTGAGATTCGTAAAGATTTTGTATGTTCGATAAATAACCGGAGTATTGTCGCTCGGCATCCCCGGATGAAAAGTGACTTTGTCAGTCAGGCTCATTTCTTTTACCTTTGTCCGAAGCGATGCCGCATAGTCAGAATGTCTGGCCTCCGCATCTCCGTAGATGGCGAGCTGGGCAGGGACGCCCTGAACATCGAGTTTCTGCATAGCATCGATGAGTACGTCTGCACGCTTGACTGGAGCAATGCGGGCAAAAAAGAGGACGGAGTTGGGATGACGCTGTTCGACAGTAGGTGGCGTATAGAAATCCATATCGATACCTACAGGCATCTGCATTGCATTAGGAAAAGATGCGGTATAGGAATATTTTGAAGTATAAAAGACTTTGTCACAGAGTTTCCCCGCAATCCGTGTCATCAAACTTCCCGCGTGATGATTTCTCCACATGGTTATCTTTTTTCTCATCATCTTCCAGATAAGGCCGCCAAGAACAATATATTCCTGGTTCATATGCGAAAAGATCACGTCGTAGTTCTTGCGTTCATAGAATACATACCAATAAAAATGAATAAGGTACTGCAGGCGAGATTGGCGCTCTTCTTTACCCAGCGACAAGACCCTGACATTTTCCGGGAGGTCATGTTCCCCCTCTTCAAGACAGATGACTATCACTGATTCGAATTGTTTTGAAAATTCGATGATCCATCGATGGAAAAAGCTGAGATAATGATCTTTGTTGTCAACTTTTTGAGTGAAAAGAAGTAATTTCATTGAGGGTTAGGATGTGTACGTAAAGAGTAAACTATTTTTGCCGTTACGTCATCTTTGCTCCAGTCGACAATCTGTGCTCCAACTTCGCTAGCAACACCCACGTCAGTTGAAACTATCTTACATCCTGCCGCACGTGCCTCGACCATAGTCATGCCATAACCTTCATACAAAGAGGTGTTAAGGAAGAGGTCTGCTGTTTTGTAGTAAGAAACCAAGGTTGCTTGGTCGGCCCATGGCTCCAATATGACAGAATCTTTAATTCCAAGATTGTCCACGATTGATTGCAGATTCCCCTGTTCACTACCCTTGCCGACAATCACAAGACCTACCCTTGGGGACTTTACCAAGACATCAGGCCAGGCCGCTAATGCAAGGTTTATATTCTTTTCTTTTTCCAATCGCGAAGCCATCAGTACTATTTTATCAAATTGTGGATATTTTTTGTGAAGATCGGTGGTAACAGGGGTGTTTTTTATTTTCTCAACATCGACGATGATCGGGCGTACTTCTATTTTTGATGCCTCACTGACAATGTTTAACTTCAATAAGTATTCTTTTATTTTCATCGAAACTACCCTGACGTGATCGGCATGAGGAAGATACGAAAGTGCCATCGTCTTGAAGATCTTATTTTTGAATGTATATACAAAATGCGGACTGCCTATGTCGGTGTGAAGCTGGATCTCCAAATGAGTCCCAAAGCGCCTTTTAAGTGAAACTCCAGTCATAGCTGTCAAAAATGGGTCTTGGGTAGTGATATTTGTGATCCCTCGCCTTTCAATAATAAATCGGCCCAACTTTATGGCATCCATTGGGCTCAGGTATTTGAAAAGTGAGCCCGTCGGATACACCCACACATTGTGGCCGAGTGAAATCTCATGAAATGATTTTGGTGCAAAGACAATGATATGCATCTCTTCAAAGTTTTGGGCATACTCGATCTGCCTCAAGGCCACTTCACTGCCTGTTTCAAATAGTTTCTTGTCGGTTGAGATCATTAGTAATTTCATATCAGTTTTTTGTTGAGCTCACACCTCCACACTCTTCGAATACCCTGTGGAGTTCGTCAAATGTTTTACCAATAGAAAAATCCGCAGCACGTAGCTTACCCTGTCTCGAAAGAGTGTTCGAGTACTCTAGATCTGAAGATATCCTTTCTGCTTCTTGCTTGAAAGTGCCGATATCGGAGGACCCAATCAGAATTCCGTTTTTTCTATTCTCAATAACCTCCGTGAGATTTCCTATATTAGCCACAATCACCGGCGTACCTACATGCATTGCTTCAACTACCTGAAAAGAAAAGCTTTCGAATGTTGAAAGGAGGGCAAAGATATGTGATCGATAAATTTTGGCAAGCAATTCTACTCTGGGCAATTGACCAAGTAATGTGACACGACCTTGTACTCCATTTTGAATAATCAATTGCCCCAATCGTTCCCTATCCGGACCGTCACCTGCTATAAGCAGTTTCCATGTAGGCATTTCTTTTAGAGCAAGAATGAGCGTATCAAAACCTTTCCAAGGAACCATTCGACCAGCACTGATAATTGTTTTTTCAGAAAATTTTGGCTCTTTTTCAAATTCAACCGTAAGATCAATACCGTTGTAAATAGTTTTTACTTCTCTCTCATTATTTACCCAGTTGGCCACCAGCTGTCTAAAATAATTGCTCGGAGCTATGACCACATCAGCCCGACGAACAGTAAACCTTTGAAGTGACCGCAATAACTCGATCATTCCTGAATATTTCTTGTTCTGAAATTCATCTATAGTTTCTTTGACGCCGTATCGCTGTACTGACTGTTCCCAAGCATAGTCTCCCGCCACGCGCATCACTACTTTTTTCCTGGTGAAAAACCGTGCACATATGACCGGTATTCCCGTACTCACCGAATCTTGAGTAAAGACAATATCAACACCAGCACTAGCGCGAATTATTTTTATGAAATAGGCGATATGACGAAGCAAACGTGGCAGGTGCCTGACTTCTCTATAGGGTAGGACCTCAACATCGTCCCCCCTTTTCTTGAGCTCCTCCACGAGCAATGCCGCATAGGTAGCAGGACCTCCTATCTCTGGTGGAAAAATGCCTGTGGCAATGAGAATTTTCATGTCTGTTGATTTGATGGACCTGAGTATTATACAGCACTGGCAGTATCAAATATTTTCTTCATATCAACCGAAATCTTCGCCCACTCATATTTTTCGCGAACCATCTTTGCCGCGCGGTTAACAATATATTCGCGCGACTCGTAATCCTTGATAAGTTTCTCAACTTTTTGCGCGATGCTTTTTGGATTTTTCACTTCACAAAACAGACCCGTCTCTCCATCTACAAGAAAATCTGGTATGCCTCCTACAGGAGTAGCAATGACGGGGATACCCGCGGCCATAGCCTCAAGAAATGAATTACCCAAACCTTCAGTGAGTGACGGCCGAATAAAAATGTCTGAAATATGTAAGTATGCGGGCATTGCCTTGTGCGGTACAAATCCGAGAAAGTTGACCCTATGTTCCAAGAGTAATTTGGCCACCTTTTCCCGGAGTGATTTTTCAAGCTCACCTTTTCCGAGAATCAAAAGCTTGATGTTGGGCGAAAGATACTGCAGAGACTCGATGATATCCCCCACTCCATTTTTTTCTGTTAGACGCGAAGTAGTAATAAGAAATATGTCTCCTTCTTTTTTATTGAGTTGCTTTTTGAATTCCTCTGCATGAGCCTCATTTTCTTTTTTTGAAAATAATTCCACATCTACAGCATTTGGTACCACAACTATCGGACAACGTGCACCCATCTTCTCTGACCAATCAGCAAGAAAGTTTGAAATAGCCTGGACATAATCCGCAGACATGAAAATCCGTTTGAAAAGAGGCTTCATCATCCCCACGCGACGCTCGAAGTGGTCCCCCTCTTGGATTGTGAGAATATTGGGAACATGAGGATATTTTCTCTTGAAAAGGAAGGCAGCAAAACCAGCATAACTTGCCATGATGGACCAGACCATATCGTAGTGGTTGGCGCGATGAAGTTCCAGGGCCTTTCTATAAGCAGCAAATGGGTATAAGAGTTTTTGGATTGTTCCGACTTTTGAGAAGACTCGATGTATGGTGATATTGCCAACCTTGTCCACAGAAGGCTCCCCGCCACCATTCAAGGTGATCATGTCGAAATTAAGATCTGAAGTCCTGATCCTGTCGGTGATTTCTTTGACCGCCACCTCGGCCCCGCCTACGTATTTGGGGAAATATACGAGGGAAAATATTAGGACTTTACGCATGAGTGTATTCTACTCAGATTTACTTATAAAGCCACCCCATACACAGGCTTAAATACTAAGGATCTTCTTCAAAACATCTTCGGGCACCTCCATGGGTTGCGTGGCTCCCGGGACCACAAAATCTTTTTTAGGCACTACTTGATCAACTTTTTGAATTTCTTTTATTTCTGGAGCTTTCTCTGTTTTTATCGGTAACCCTTTCTTCCCTAATACAGCGGCCAAGGCATTTTTGAGGTCATTCATATTTTCAGGCGACCGTTGCTTTGGATCTGCTTTGATCTGGGGTTTTTGAGACAATGCGGATAGTGGGACTGGTTTTGGCGCTGTCGGCTTGATCAATGGTTGTGACTCAGATACGGGCGCCCTCGGAACTGCTATCGAGGGTTCTGGTTGAGGCTTGAGTAATACTTGTACAGAAGGCTTTTCTTCTTTCTCAACAGGTTTAGATTTTGACAGTAAAGGGAGAGGTTTTGGTTTTATTGGGGGAAGAGGCGTGGCTGAGTGAAGAGGTGTCGCTGGAGCTGCAACAGAAATAGATTTAGTTGCTGGAGCTACTGCTGAAACCCCAACGGGTGTAGCAACTGGTACAGTCTTTGGGGCCACCGCCTTCGGTGTTGGTTCATGAAATTTTATAACGCCTGCTTCTACTTCTGCGCGTGGACGTGTGAACTGTTCACGAGATGCATTGATAATATCTTGTACATAGGCAGTTTCTGGATGTGCGATCGGCGGCAAAGTGGTGGCAGAAAAAGGTGGTGATGAAAGCCCATCGATCATTAGTTTGAGATAAATCTGGGTAAAGCCGAGATTAACCAGGTCTTCTATCTCAAATGTAGGTGCGAATTCTTGTTCCAATGACTCGGCATCGGCAGCGCCTACCCTGAAAGAAATCATCGTACCGACGTTACCGAACACTGCAGGACGGACGATCTCGTCCATTTGTTCGATATATTGGTGAGCAATAGTGAGGTTGAGTTTGTATTTTCGCGCCTCAGAGAGAATGTCTGCGAAAGAGGCGTTGGCAAAGTTCTGGAATTCGTCGACGAAGAGGTAGAAGTTTGGAAGCATCTTCATCACACGATCCGGTACATCGGCACGAGACATGGCGGCAAGATATATTTTGGTTACCAAAAGTCCTCCCAAGAGTTTCATGTTCTCATCACCAATCCTTCCTTTCGAAAGGTTGATAATAATGATCTTGCGCTGATCCATAGCTTCGCGAAAATCGAATGATGAGACGGGTTGACCGATCATGTTGCGGATCAGTGGGTTGGCTGTAAACTGTCCGACTTTGTTTTGGATAGCAGGCACAGCCTCTGCAGCTTGACGTTCGGTGTAGTTGGCAAATTCTTTTGTCCAGAATGCTTTGACTGACGGATCCTGCACCTGCGCTACAATATCGCGACGATAGTCCTTGTCTGAGAGCATGCGGTTTACACCCAGGAGAGTGGTACCGGGCGCCTCGAGAAGCGCCAGAAGTGTATTTGTCAAAATATACTCCATACGAGCCGACCAAGCATCTTCCCAGATCTTTTTGAAGGTGCTCATAAGCCCAGAAGTTACCAGATGCCTTTTTGCTGGATCGACGCTTTCGAGAACATTGAATGAAATCGGGTAATCGACATCGAATGGAGCAATGTGAATGACGTCACGAATGCGCTCCTTGGGAACGTACTCGAGAAGAAGGTCGGCAGTCTTGCCGTGAGGATCGATGAAGGCCATCCCCTCTCCTCCCTGTATATCCTGCACCGCCATATTTTCTAGGAGAGTAGACTTTCCCATACCAGTCTTGCCGATGACATAGACGTGCTTGGTGCGGTCTTTGGCCTTGATACCAAATTTGAGACGTCTATTACGGGCGTCTGTTTCTGCTAAGTATGTTATGCGGTTTTCATCGGACGATTGGAAGGCCATATTTGAGCATATTGTATCATGGAAAAGGGGATATATTGTAGCAACATCTTGACATAAAAACGGAAGCCCCAAGCACCAAAAGATGCTGGGGGCTTGCACGATTCACACGTTCAGGGGTGAGCTTCGAGGACTTTGGGCGATGGGGACAGCGCCAGTCCTTTGAGGAAGAGAAAGGCTTTGCGAGTAAGCGCTGGCTGCTTAGTTCTTGAAACACTTTCTGCCCACATCGAAGGGGGGTCGTCCAACACTTCGGGGATGTCTTTGGGCTGTTCCGCACCTTCGGCCGGTGTTGCCCACCAGGAGCGAACCGTATCGAGCTCAGCCGGCCTTCTAGCCTCCTTAGACGATGGTTCAAAGAAATCGTCGTAGGTGCGCCGGAGGATAGTGATACCCCCAGCGTTATTTGGCCATGTGACGAATTCCAAACCGCGAAGGATAGTTTCGCGTGCTGAAACTGCGAGGGGATTTGTGACTCTGTTCAGCTGGGAAGCTGAACCCGATAATGGTAATCGGCGTGAGGACATAATATGATAACTGTGTTTTGTTTTGCGTTGACTACGGTACATCTAAACTGGTTGCGTACCAGCGCCCGTAGAAAGCACGCCATGGGAGCATACTCTGAGTATAAAGAGTACCACCATTCTTTTTTTATGCAAGGAACACCCTATATTCCCAAAGTCGTACTTGCTACTGGCGGAACTACTGGCGGAGTTTCTTTTACTTTTCTAACAATGGGGTCATCTTTATCTGGCTTCAGAGCTTCCTTGTCATAGACACTGGCTGCATTCCAAAGCATCCAACTATCCAGACCAACATCATATGTTGCTTGGATCTGAGCACGAATCATGTCAGGGGTGTATGTAGCACCGAGATCAAAGGCTTGTAGCCATGGACGAAGTTTCGAAGGAGAAGTGGTGGCTATCTCTGCTTTTTTAACAGCACTGCTCATCGATTTTTCGATCACTTCATACGGGAACTGGGCAGGTTTGGCAAAGCCATTATATCCGGCACCAAAGTGAGACGGGTAGACCATCGGAGCAACATAATCAAAATTAGCCAGAGCATCTTCGAGGACCTGACCGATACCGAGATCATCTCGTGCGCTCGTTGTCAGCCCGAACAGATCTGCAGAAATAACTACCGAGGAAGTGGCAAATTGCTGACCGATATATTCAAAAAATGATCGCATAGTTTCTTCTCGTGTCATACCCGCGCTCCATTCATATGCGATGTCTTTCATGTTTCCATCTGAAGGAAAGCGAATATAATCAAAATTCAACTCGTCGAATCCCTGACTGTATGCATCGCGAGAGATGGCCGCAATGTAGTTCCATACCGGTTTTGCTCCAGCGTCCAGCCATTTTACTCCTTTATAATCTTTCCAAACTTCCCCGCTCTTGGTTTTCACTGCCCACTCGGGATGATCTTTTACCAAGAATGAATCCTGAAATACAGAAAGCCGACCGATAACGTAGACGTTCTTTTCGTGTAGTGAAGCTATAAAATCTTTGATATCGGGAATGCGGTTTTCTACTGCACCTGTAGCTGCAAGTTCTGGATCATCTACTTTGTAACTAATGCGCCCAGTATAATCTTTTATATCAAAAACTACGGCGTTGATTTCGGTATTATCAATGATGTCAAATAGGTGCTTACGGAATTTTGCATTACCGGCGGCCCAACTACTCATATACACCGCTCTGACCGATGCCGGAGTTTCGATGTGGGCAGGGATAGGTGGCGGAGGCGGAGGAAGATCTGGCGTAACCTCAGTTGAAGTAGCGACGCCTCCGAGCGCCGCAACATCTGGGAAAGAGATCTTTCCCATCGGAAGGAAAAGTGCTGCTGCAAACGCTAGAGCACAGACGACGAAAGCCCCTACAATGATAAGGGTCAGGCGTGCTGTGCCGTTATCCCATAACTTATTTATCATCAGCTCTGCGTTGAAGTAGTATTGGTAATGTTTTTAGTGTCATTCATCTCGGTCATGCGTGGAGTTTCGCTTATGTGTTCAACGTATGGGACACGATCTTCTTTTCCTGATGCGATTGACACTTCAGGATTTGATCTGTATGCCGCAAAGCATATCAGGATACCAGTAGCAACTGCGAAAATCTTATTCCACTCTGACGGAAAGCCAAGAAATGGAAAAAGTATGATCCAGAGACCGAAGAGTATCAGCCATTGTCGTTTTGACATTGCGTTTGTCATTATAACGCGACATGCTAGCATTGCGCCAGAAGATTCGCAACACTTACAATTTCTCGCACGGAACAAGTATGAAAATTTTTCCTCGCCCCTTGCGGTTTCGAGATATCGATCCCTACTTACAAAGTGGTATTGTTTATCTCCGAGTTAGGCACCACAAAAAAGGTCATAGGCCTGTCACTCACTGTGGGCATGTACGGTCGAGTAACGTAACCTTGGTGCCACGGAGTGACGACCCGAGAACTCTTGTAAAATCGATCACTTTCATCATGGAGTGGTTCATCGAGACAGAGGAGGTTGAGAACTTTCTCGGCTCAAAAAGTTCTAAGGTGTGGCGTGAGATCAGAGGTCACAGATACCCACTCTTTCCTGTCACAATCCAAGAACCATTCCGTACGATCAATCACACTTTCCTGACTTTGTTCAAAGGGTGTGAACGAATTGAGTTGAGCCACCATGGCAAAATAAAAGATTTCGTCATCAAAATAAAGGAGACTGGATCTTTTCAAGTGTGTGAGCCGCCCTAGCATGCGGCTTTTTTGTTACAGAATTATTATCAAGCGACTATCACAACAAACTCGCCTCGTACTTTATCTGTATGTGATTGAAAATATTTCTTTACTTCTTCAGCGGACCCCGAAACTACTTCTTCAAATATTTTTGTAAGTTCTCTACAAATCACCACCTTCTTTGTTGTATCCTTCAAATGACTTTCGAGCGACTCAAGTGTCTTCAAGATTCGATGAGGTGATTCATAAAAGACCATGGTTCTTTCTGAGACTGAGATCTCTTTGAAGAGAGTTTCTCTGCCCTTTTTGTGAGGCAAGAAACCAAGAAATACAAAATCCGCACACGGTACACCTGCGATCGAAAGTGCGGCAGTTAGTGCCGATGGACCAGGAACTGATTCGATCTTCAATTCCCCAGAAAGGATTTCATTTTTCATCTCTTCCCTGATGCGTCGTACCAACTCTGAACCAGGATCCGAAATCCCCGGAGTACCTGCATCCGAAACGAGAGCAATGTTTTTTCCTTCTTTCAATAGAGAAATAACCTCTTCTACACGCGAGATTTTGCTATGAGCGTGATACGAAAGTGTCTTTGCGTTGATCGAATGTCGATCTAGTAGTCGCTTGGTCATGCGGGTATCTTCACAGAGAATGAGGTCGGCACTTCCGAGCACCTTCAAAGCGCGAAGGGTGATATCTTCGAGATTACCTATAGGTGTGGCGATGACCGAAAAAGTGGACATGGGAATACATTAGTCCATAAAGCATGTAAAGTCCATAAAGTAAAAAGTTGGGTCAGTTTATAGACTTTCGACTTTATTGACTGAATGTACTAGACTAATTTGATGGCACAGGAAGGAAAAGTTACAGTCTACATAACCCGCGATATAGAGCGCGCATTGGGGAAGAACCCAGACGCCAATTACCGTATCATCACAAATAGGACCCCTTACGGCGAATCTATACAAAAACTCTATCCCGCATGGATCACCCTCATCGATGGCCCGGAAATGCTCGATACTTCCGATCTCATGGAACATGAGGTAACCCTTGAGACTCTTTCACGAACGAAAGCGGACATTCTTGTATTCAAAAACAATTCACGCATAGAATCTATTGCCAACACCCACGGCTGGGAACTTCTCAACCCTTCGGCGGCACTAGCGGAAAAAGTGGAGAACAAAATCACTCAGGTAGAGTGGCTAGGAAAACTCGGTGAGGAATGGCTCCCTCCGCACAAGATCCAGATCACAAAAGAGATAACATGGAATAAAGAGCCTATCATTATTCAATGGGCCCATGGTCATACAGGAGATTCCACTATCCTCATCAATACACCCAAGGAACTCAAGGATATTCAGGACAAATTTCCAGAGCGTACCGCACGTGTCAGCACTTATATATACGGACCTTCGTTTACGGTCAACGCCGTTGTTACCGCTGAAAAGATTCTTGTCGGTAATATAAGCTACCAGATCACCGGCATGCCACCATTTACCGAGAGCATTTTTGCGACTGTAGGCAATGACTGGAGTGTGCCCCTGGATTTCTTAACTGAACAGGAAATCTCATCCATCAACTCTCTTGCGGAAACTCTCGGGGAAAAACTTCGTTCCGAAGGTTGGAAAGGTCTATTTGGTATAGATGTCATCCGTGATCAGGAGAGAAACCGCCTCTTTTTTCTTGAGATCAATGCACGCCAGCCAGCATCGACTACCTTCGAATCTATCTTGCAAAATGAAAATCGCGACGCAGGCATACTCGGGGAGACTGTTTTTGAGACTCACCTCCAGGCATTACAAGACCTACCAGTCACTGCTCCTCTCATACCTACCAATGATGGGTCACAAGTTATTCAGCGCGTCACATCAAAGGTTCATTCTTTTTCATCTAGGACGCTAGAGGCTCTTTCCACTCTAGGACTGACACTTATCCCTTATACCAATACCGTGGAAAACTCAGACCTTTTGCGTATCCAGAGCCGTCTTGGAATCATGGAAATACATGGGCGATTCAACACCCGTGGCAAGTCCATTGTCGACACCATCCTCCAGTAGCGGGAGCAGCACAATAAGTGATATATTCAATACGTGACCACCAAAACCCTCACAGCTCGTGCCCTATCCGTCATCAGCCAGTATCTCCATTTTCAGTTGGGACCGGCGGTTTGTTCGGTGCCCTATTTCAATAACAAAACTCGCGGCGCGCGAGGGACTCTGCGTGCATATGTCGGAAAAGGCAGTCCTAAAGAAATTTTCGAGGAGGCCGAAACTATCATCCTCAAAAATCACATCGACCAAAGCACGCTCAGTGACGAAGGGTTAAAGAAACTCTTGGTTGACAACAACCTCGGCATCGATTGTTCGGCATTGGCATTCTACGTCCTTCAAGCAGAGAGTGAAGAAAGGAGCGGCGGAGCCTTTGATCGCAAGATTACATTTGTAAATTGTCACGGTCTGCGCAAACTAAGTTGTGCACTCAACCCTGTGGGAAACTGCGACGTCTCTACCCTTGCCCACAACAAAAACAGTCGACTTGTTCCCCTTTTGGAGATCGAACCGGGTGATTTTATTTCTATGATCGGTGGAGCCGAAGACAGTGACCGTAACCATATACTCGTTATTCACCAGGTTGAATATCAAAATTCAATTCCTCTGAAAATTCATTACACCCATGCTGTCGCCTACCCGGAAGATGGTCAGTACGGCACCGGGATCAAACAAGGCACAGTTGAAATTGTTGACTCGCAAAGGGCTATCACTGATCAGAAATGGAATGAGCACGAACACGAAAACACCACCACTCGTATTTTTACCCGCGCCCAGAAATCCACTACCGAAGTCCGCAGACTAAATTGGTTCTAAAGCGCGCCATCCTTGGGAGAGAGAAGGTGGGGACAGGAACTTTCCTTTCTGATACCCCTTGCGCAGGCACCATGTACACAAAAATTATTTAATAATTATACGGTGGTGCCGAGAAGAGACAGTTTTGCGAGTACTTCCGTTATTACGAGCAAAGCTGATCGTGGGTTCAGAAAGGAAAGCTCCTGTCCCCGCCTGTTCCTGTCCCCGCCTTGTCACCTCCTCATTTTTCGTGATATCGTGTACGGATGATCAGCATTCTCTCCGGTACAGCAGATCTGGCCTATATCATCGGTTTTACGATACTTGGTGCACTTGTAGCTTTCGCATGGGCACCTGCACTAGTAACGTTCTTACGACGCCACAACCTCGTCAAAGGCACCAAATCTGAGCTTGCCGTCATCGGCTCACACGCAAGCAAAGCCTCTACACCAGTGATGGGTGGCCTTCTGGTCATCATTACCGTCGCGTTTATTACCTATTTCTTCAACTGGTCCAGAGGTTTTACCTATGTACCTATAGGCGTCATGCTGCTTTCTGCCATCCTTGGTGCCATCGACGACTCGCTCAACATCTATGGCGCCGAACGACGCTCGCGCAAACTCAAACATATTCTGACCCTCATTCGCGTCCACCATGACTTCAAGATGCGTGCTTGGTATGTCGTTACTCTTCCCTGGACCCTCTTCAAGCGTCTTTC
>JBBQVG010000018.1:0-16949 GCA_038211765.1 Minisyncoccia bacterium
GGTTAATGCACTAAAGTAAAACACAACACACAATTTATTTTTCAACTAGATTGCAAATTTTTTTAGGGTGATATAATTCTGAGGCCTGCTTCTGCAAGACCTTCTGGCCGCTTACGCGTATCTACGTCTGTATTACCAGCAATTTTCTCGCTCACAGAAAATGAAAAAATCACCCAAAAAGAAAATGAAAGAAACTACAACTTATGCAACCACACATCAGCTTAGGGCTGATTATGTTACCAAATTTGAGTTCAATGAATTTAGAACCGAGGTGCGTGACCAGTTTATTGGAGTCAATGCACGTTTTGATGGTATTGAAACTCGATTAGATAGTATTGAAAAAAGGCAGGGTATTGTCGAGAAGCGACTCGATGTTCTCGTGAGAAGGATGGATACCTTGGAAGAAAATGTCGGTAAACGAATAGATGGAGCGCTGGATGAGTTTACTCATCGACTCAAGGTTGGGATTGAATACATTGCCGCAATTGTCGAAGGAAAGAAGACGTCTGCTGACCCGCTCTTTTTTTAGAGCAAAAGTAAGTGCAATGAGGTAGAATAGTATCTATAACGCTAGTCGATGAATTACGACCTTCTTCCAAAAAGTTTTATTGTTCTTGCTCTTGTGGTCATCGCAGGATCCTTTGGAACCGGTGTGTATTTTTCACAAAAAACTACAGAGAGTACAATTGCGATTATTATTGAGAAACCTCAAGTGGCTTCGGCTGTTACTGCGGTCGAAAGAACTCAAATTATACCCACATCAGTACCCACAGCTCTTTTTGAAGATACTACGTCTTCGACTACTATCGAAAAGTCCGATCAGACGGAGGGCGAGAAACTCGCGGCCGTTCCCTCTACACCTATTGTTTTAAAACCAACACCAACACCAACACCAACACCAACACCCGCGTCCGCAACGGTATCAACCGAAGTTACCTATTCACCATTTGAAAGATACCTCACTGTTGGTTCGGTTGGAGCAGACGTAAAAACTTTGCAGATCCTGCTAAATCAGACTGGTTTTCCTATTGCTCTCAGTGGTATTGGATCCAAAGGTAATGAGACCACAAAGTTTGGTCCTGCCACAGCCAAAGCTCTCGCACAACTTCAGTGTCACCGAGGTCTTGTCTGTGAAGGAACCCCAGAAACTACAGGTTACGGCGCTACAAATAAAGACACTATAGAGATACTCAATGCCCTCTACAACCTCACTCGGCCAAAAGATTATTCCAAGCGTACTATCAGGATCAAGAAGTAATTGCCATTGTAATTTTCACCAAATATGTTAGTCTACAGACGTGTAACTTTTCTCGTAGGTTACGCGTTAGTATAAGTACGGGAGAGCCGCTAACGCGTTACGTAAGTGATTCGTGTGCGGGAAACAAGAAATGTCAAAGAGACTTTTCGTAGGCTCAATTGCCTGGGGTACAACCGATGCCACCCTGAAGTCACACTTCGAACAGGCAGGAACCGTAGAGTCCGCTAATGTGATCATGGACAAGATGTCAGGTCGCTCAAAGGGCTTCGGGTTCGTCGAGATGGGTTCTGATGCGGAAGCAACAGAGGCCGTCAACAAACTCAACGGTTCTGAGCTCGATGGTCGCAAGATCGTCGTCTCGGAAGCTCGTCCTAAGGCGCAATAAAATTTGCATTTTAGAAATGAGCATGGTATACTATTTTTTGTGAGTACCCTGTGTGGGACTCTCCAGAAAATGTATCGCAAAGTGGCGCCCTCGGCGCCCTTTTGCGTACAGGAGTTACAGGTTATAATTACGGTATAGATTGCGCCAAGCGATGGCGGCGGCTGTACTCACATGTATTTATCCATTTACTGGAGCTCACACCCGTCGCCATCAGTTGGCGTAATTTACTTATTTCAATATTCGAATGGAGATTCAGAAAAATATAAAACTGGCAAAGTATACAACCTTCAAGATCGGCGGACCAGCGAGCTTTTTTTGCATAATAAAGACCGACGAGGATCTCGTTCAAGCTATTACATTTGCACACAAAGAAAAGTTGCAGATTTTTATTCTTGGTGGTGGTTCCAATATTCTTATCCACGACAGTGGGTTCAAAGGATTGGTTATCAAGATGTGTATGGAGGGGATCTCGTACGATGGTGAGCAAGTGAAGGCAGCTGCAGGAGAAAATTGGGATGATCTTGTAGATCAGACCGTTTCAAAGGGTTTGCATGGTCTCGAAAATCTCTCGGCTATTCCGGGAACTGTTGGTGCCGCACCAGTACAAAATATAGGGGCTTATGGCGCCGAAGCATCCAATACCATAGTTTGTGTACGCGTGTTCGATATCGAGGCAATGAAATTTCTTGAACTGAGCAACAAGGAGTGTACATTTAGTTATCGTAATAGTCTTTTCAAACAGGAAAAGGGGAGATATATCATCACGCGTGTCGATTTCAAACTTTCCAAAGAGCCACAAGTGAATACTTCCTACAAAGAAGTACGGGAATACTTGGTGAAGAAAAATATTCCAAACCCAACCCCACAAGATATTCGCCAAGCAGTTATCGACATTCGCTGGAACAAGCTTCCCGACTGGAAGCTGTGGGGCACTGCCGGATCGTTTTTCAAAAATCCCATCATCAGCGCGGATCATTTTAATAAACTCAAACAGTCGTATCCGGACCTCCCCGGCTATCCGGAGGAGAACGATGCTAGCCGTGTCAAAGTCTCTCTTGGATGGATTCTCGATCGGGTCTGCAACGTCAAGGGCATCTGTGTCGGCAACGTCTGTACGTACGAAAAACAAGCATTGGTTTTGGTTTCAAAGCCAGGTGCCACTTCTGAAGAAGTTGTTACCTTGGCGCACGATCTTATGAATATGGTCAAAGAAAAGACGGGTATTGAGATAGAGGGAGAGGTGGAATGGGTGAACTAGTAAGTTCAGGTGTGACCCAATTAGTTTAAGGGAGGCCGCTGTTTATTTCTATGCTGATTGTAGCGGCGCCTTTTGGGAATGTAGAATGAAAGTTTCTTTTCTTCAAATGTTAGTTTGCAGTCGAATCCCCCCGCAATTTTTACCAATTGCTTGATAGTCGGATTTGCTCGACCTGCTTCGATCTTGGCAAGAAGAGGTTGGGAAATTTCGGATTTCTGTGCGAGGTCATGCTGAGTCATACGTTTCTGTCTTCGTAACTCAGGAATCAAAGCAAAAAATTCATACATCAATCCCAAATGACCGTACATATCTTTACGGTCAGGATCTCGGACATCATCGAATATGAATTGGGTGTACTTCTTGTTCGCCATACATGCAATATATCATATATGATATAAGAGCTTGAAAGTGAAGTGCCTACCTATCGCCCAAATATCGCCCAAAACCGCCCCTACCCATTTTTATTCTCACGCCCTCCCTTTTGTAGTTTTTTTATTATCGTTAATATGTTAAAGTGGCCTTTACTTATGACCATTTTAAGCAAACTATTTACCCCAACACATACTCGCAACCCCAAGCAATTTGAGCCAAATGTTGCAAAGATAAACGCCCTTGAAGAACAGATCAAGGCTCTTTCAGATGATCAGTTGAAGGCAAAGACTGCCGAATTCAGAGAGCGATTGAAAAATGGCGCCGAGGGACTTTCCGGACAAGAACTGAAGGATTATGAAGACAAAATTCTTGCAGAGATCCTCCCCGAAGCCTTTGCGGTTGTTAGGGAAGCTTCACGTCGCACGCTCGGTCAACGACATTTCGACGTGCAACTTATCGGTGGCATGGTCCTAGACTCTGGCGCAATTTCTGAGATGCGAACAGGTGAAGGAAAAACTCTTGTTGCTACACTACCAGCGTATCTCAACGCACTTACTGGTCGTGGCGTCCACGTCGTCACAGTCAACGATTATCTCTCCCGTCGTGACGCTGTTTGGATGGGTCAGATATATTCATTCCTCGGTCTCTCTGTAGGAGTGATCGGCCATGAGGCGAGTTTTCTTTATGATCCCACTATCAAAAATCAGGAAGAAGAAGACAAAGAGCGCGACGAGCTCGGCGCTTTCAAAGTCGTACATGAATTCCTCCGTCCCGTTGGCCGTCACGAAGCGTATGCGGCCGACATTACTTATGGCACGAACAACGAATTTGGCTTCGACTATCTCCGTGACAACCTCGAGTACAGTGCCGACCGTCTGCGTCAGAGAGAGCCCCACTATGCCATCGTCGACGAGATAGACTCCATCCTTATCGATGAGGCTCGAACACCGCTTATTATCTCGGCTCCTACCCGCGACGCAGAGGGAACGTATCGTCAGTTTGCTTCACTGGTTTCTATTTTTGAAAAAGAAGCCGACTATACTGTAGATGAAAAACATCGCTCTATCGCGCTCACTCAGGCCGGCATCACCAAGGCTGAGAAATCTTTGAATATCGAAAACATCTATACAGACAAGGGTATCAAGTTTGTGCACCATCTCGAGACCGCCATCAAGGCAAAAGCCATTTATCACAAGGACAAAGAATACGTCGTAAAAGAAAATGAGATCGTTATCGTCGATGAGTTCACTGGCCGCATGCAACCTGGTCGACGTTGGTCAGACGGTTTGCATCAGGCCATCGAGGCCAAAGAAGGTGTGAAGATCCAACAGGAATCACGCACATATGCCTCCATCACATTCCAAAACTTTTTCCGCATGTATCCCAAACTCTCTGGTATGACAGGTACCGCCGCTACTTCTGCCGAAGAGTTTTTCAAAGTATATGGTCGCGAAGTATTCGTCATCCCAACCAATAAGCAAGGTGTTCGTCTGGACCGCAATGACCAGATTTTCCGCACAGAGCTCGGCAAGTTCAAGGCACTTGCCCGCAAGGTCAAGGAAGTTCATGAGAAAGGTCAGCCCATCCTCATCGGTACAGTCTCTATAGAAAAGAATGAGATCCTCAGCCAGTTTCTCAAGGCCGAAGGCGTCCCTCACGAGATGCTCAATGCCAAAAATCACGAACGTGAAGGAGAGATCATCGCCCAAGCAGGAAAGAGGGGGGCCGTGACCATAGCCACAAACATGGCTGGTCGTGGTGTGGATATCAAGCTTGGTGGAAACCCGAGTACAACCGAATTGTCAGAAGAGGTAAAAAGTTCCGGCGGTCTCTTTGTTCTGGGTACGGAACGTCATGAAGCCCGTCGTATAGACAACCAGCTTCGCGGTCGCTCTGGTCGTCAAGGCGATCCGGGGGAGACGCAATTCTTCGTATCACTCGAGGATTCTCTGATGCGTGTTTTTGCTTCTGACATGCTCAAGGGTCTGATGTCACGCCTCAACGTGCCCGAAGATGAACCGATCGAACACAAACTTATTTCCAAGTCTCTAGAAAGTGCTCAGGAAAAGATCGAAGGATTCAATTTTGATTCACGTAAGCATGTCTTGGAATTCGACGATGTTATCAACCATCAGCGCACATCGGTATATTCTCGCCGAAGGAAGCTCCTGCTCGGTTCTGTCGAAGATGTAGATGCAGAACTCAAGGAAGTGCTTGGTCCAGATGAAGAAGCCGAAAAGTTGATCGAAAAGAAGATGGGCGAATTTGGTAGGGAACATTTCTTGGCTGCACTTCGTATTGTTCTTCTTCAGGTTATAGATATGTTCTGGGTGGAGCATCTCGAGGTTATGGATTATACCCGCTCGAGTGTTAGTTTGCGCGCCTACGGTCAGCGTGACCCACTAGTTGAATACAAAAAGGAGGGCCTTAGACTTTTCAAGGAAATGCAGGGTGCCATGCGCGAGCAGGTTTTGAAACTATTACCGCATGTGGTGCCCACAGTTAATGGTATTCCTATGAAGGGCGGGGCAGTCCCAGATTCTTCTGAACTCAAAGAAGTGCACGAAAACGCACAGATCATTGGCGGAGGTTCGGATTCTTCTGGGTCCGGAGCTTCAGGCGGCGGCAATTCGGGAGTCTCTAAAAAAGATGAAGTAGGAAGAAACGATCCATGTCCGTGCGGCAGTGGTAAGAAATACAAACAGTGTGGGTTGAAGAATACCGAGGAACATCAGAGGCTTATGGCAGGGAAATAGGTAACGTGATTTGGGGTAAGAATAAATTAGGAAATACTTTTCGACACAATGTAATCTTGCGGGGCTTTTTTCGTATTTGATATAATCATCGTAACAATAATTCTACGAGCTCACAGTAGAGTGTATTATAAATTAATTTTCAACATACCATGGTTTCAAATAATAAACGTATGACTATAGATGAGTTGGCCCGAATGATGAGCAACCAGTTCAAAGATCAGAACAAAGATATGAATGCCGGCTTTGACCGACTAGATAAGAGAATCGACGGTTTAGAGATAAGGATAGACGGTCTAGATAAAAGAATAGATGGTTTAGAAGTCAGATTTATTGACCTAAGTTCCAAGATGGACTTCGGTTTTTCTAGTCTCCAAAATCAACTAGACAGCGCCCGACTTGACTATACACCTCGTAGGGAGCATGGCCTCTTGGTTGATCGAGTCAAAAAAGTCGAAAGGAAGGTGGGAATTTCAGCCTCACGGAACTGACCGATTCCAAACTGACTGATTCCCGAAACACAAAATCTGTGGTAATGTAACGTTGTGAATTCGCGCATTTCCTCATATTTTTTCTTTGTCCTCCTCATCATAGCGGTCATAGCGGCCGTTGTGACGATCTTACCGTTTCTGACCCCACTTATCGTCGCTGCTGCGGTGGCAGTTATTCTCTTTCCAGCATATAGGATCATCAAGCGAACGCTCCATATAGATAAGGCCCGTAGCAACATCGCTGCTTTTGTCACCGTACTACTTTTTCTAGTAGTCGTGATTGTTCCGATATTCTTTATTGCAGGAAAAATATATTCAGAGATCCAGTCCCTCTACGCGCTTCTTACAGACGAGTCCGGTCGTTCGCAGGTCATCGATAGCCTCAACAATGTCTCCGCTACTCTATCTCACGCTCTGTTCGATCTATTCCCAGCATATTCGTTTGACTCTCTCAATGTTACCGAGTTCTTCAAAAATATTCTTGAATGGATCTTTGCAAACCTTGATCGTGTCTTTAGTGGTCTTGCGAAAGTTGCTGGCTATGCTTTTGTATTTATGCTTGCATTGTTCTACTTCCTTCGCGATGGCCGTGTCATCAAGAAAAATTTTATTTCATGGAGCCCCCTTCTCGACAGTCATGATGAATACATCACTATTATCCTGAAACGTGCCATCAAGTCCGTATTTGCCGGTACTGTTGTCGTCAGTCTGATCCAGGGGATTCTCACAGGTATCGGTTTTGCCATCTTTGGCATCCCTGCTCCTGCTGTCTGGGGAAGTATCGCCGCTGTCGCCGCGTTTATTCCTGGTATCGGAACAAGTCTGGTGATTGTTCCGGGTATTATTTATCTATTTATCTTTAGTGGATTTGGTCCGGCCGTCGGGTTGACTATCTGGGGTGCAGTGGCCGTAGGGCTCATAGATAACCTGCTTGGACCTTTTCTCGTCAACAAAGGTATGAATGTCCACCCGTTTCTTATCCTTATCTCTGTACTCGGAGGCCTAGTTGTTTTTGGGGTAGTCGGATTCCTTCTCGGTCCGCTCATATTGGCACTATTGTTTGCTCTGCTTGAGATATACAGACATTCTTTCTCGGGTAGTTCGATCACAACCAGTCCGGGTGAAGTGGTGGACATAGGACCACGTAACACAATATAACAAGCACTATTATGGCCTTCATCGACGAAATACAATTCCATGCAAAAGCGGGCGACGGCGGCGACGGCGTTGTCCGTTGGCGTCATGAAAAAAGTAAAGAATACTCTGGTGCAGCCGGTGGTAACGGTGGCCCTGGTGGCGATGTTTATGTACGTGCCGTCCGTGATACCAATATTCTGGCACGCCACAAATCGGTCAAGCAGTTCAGAGCAACCGACGGTGAAGACGGCGCCAATCTGAGCAAACATGGAGCCGCAGGAACTGATTGTGTCATCGATCTTCCCATAGGTTCTATGGTGGTAAATCTCACATCCAAGCGCGCGGTTGAACTTATCGAAGAGGGTCAGCTTTCCAAGATTCTTCACGGCGGACGCGGCGGTCTAGGCAATGAACATTTCAAAGCCTCGACCAACGTACGACCCGAGCAGTCAACGCCAGGGATGAATGGTGATGAAGATGATTTTACTGTAGAGCTCAACCTCATTGCCGATGCGGGACTGATAGGGCTTCCGAACGCCGGCAAATCCAGCTTACTCAATGCCGTCACACGTGCACGTGCCAAAGTCGGAAGTTACGCCTTCACGACCCTTGACCCAAATCTTGGTGCTATACACGGCTACGTTCTGGCAGACATCCCCGGTCTTATCGAAGGTGCAGCCGAAGGTAAAGGGCTGGGTCACAAATTTCTCCGTCATGTAAAGCGCACCAAGCTTCTCCTACACCTTGTATCTCTAGAAAATGAAGACATCGAAGAGGCGTATGGCAGTGTCCGTGCAGAATTGGAAAAATATGCCAATGGACTGCCAGAAAAAAAAGAGATTATTATCTTGACCAAGACGGATATATCAGATGCGAAGACTATCGCCTCTGTACGAAAAATATTCACAGCACAAGGGAAAGACGTTTGGGAAGTTAGTATCTATGACGACGCTTCACTCAAGGAATTTGCAGATATGTTGGTGCAGGAACTCGAGAAATCAGACCCTGCTCACGAGGTGGACTCAAGCATGGTGGTAATGTCATAATACTCTCATGACTACGATAGTACAATCTCTAAGTTTTCCGCGAAGAGCCTGGGTCCATGCTACGAATCATATAAGGGACAAAGATCTTGTCATCGCTTCTATCATCGCTATTATTCTCCTGTGCGCAAGCCTCTACGTTAGCTATTTTGCCAGCATCTACGCCACAAAGAACGCAAGCAATTCTGTCACCGATATTATTCTCAGCAATATCCCCGTGATGGATGTGGATAGTGCTTTTATATACGGACCATTCGTAATGTGGGCGGTGGTTACTGTCCTTCTCCTCTATCGCCCAAAGTTTCTTCCATTTACTGTCAAAAGTATTAGTCTTTTTATCTTGGTGCGTGCATTTTTTCTCATTCTCACCCATATCGGACCGTTTCCTACTCAGTTGGTGATAGATCAAGATAGTATTGTAAATTTCTTCACATCTGACGGCGATCTTTTCTTCTCGGCACATACAGGGTTGCCATTTCTCATGGCATTGGTATTTTGGAAATACCGAGCATGGAGGTATATCTTCATTTTCACCTCGATCTTTTTTGGCGCTGTCGTCCTTCTCGGGCACCTTCATTACACCATCGATGTGGCCGGCGCCTTCTTCATCACCTACAGTATCTATCGTCTAGCGCAGTTGGCTTTCCCCAAAGATTTTGAGAGAGTGCGACATTTGCAGTAGGCCTCTCTCTATCCTATAATTGACCGTCTTAAGAAGAAAGGTGTACGAGAATACTCAACGGAGGAAACTGTCTTTTGTGGGGTTATTCATTTCCTTGACTTTTGGATAAAAGGGGACTATACTTTAGTTGTAAGATCTTTGAGAAGTAACGAGATTTTGTGAGCGAAAGTATTTGTATCGGCTTTATGATTTCAATCTCCTAGTTCTTCAGTTGGCTTACGCCCCCGATACATCTTTCACTTTCTCTCCCTCTCTTTACTCCATTTTCTTACATTGTTCTTTCTTCGCAGCCTCCACCATCTTGGTTGGAGGCTTCGTCATTTGTGTAAAACCCAACGTCTGACGATGTGATATATTTTACATATGTTCTACGTATACATACTAGAGTGCGCCGATAAGACCCTGTATGTTGGATCAACCAAGGATCTGAAAAAGCGGTTGCACGTTCATAATAATTCAAAGTCAGGGGCACATTACACAAAGATCCGCAGGCCAGTAGTTATGAAATATTTTGAAGAATGTAATGACTACGCGCAGGCGCGCAAGAGGGAAGGGGAACTCAAGCGTCTAAGCAGGAAAGAAAAGCTCGCACTTATCGGATGAATACATTGACCGAAAAACAAATACCCTACACGCTTGAGCGTAGCAGGCACGCCAGATCCATACGCATCATCGTACGTCGTACGGGCGAGGTCAGGATTGTGGCACCTTCTCTTGTTCCAGAATTTATAGTCAATAGATTTATTTCTCAAAAGACAGAATGGGTCGTGCGCGTCCGTAATAAATTTCTCGAACATCCAGTAACCGAGATTGGTCTACTATTCTCCAGGAGGAGTCGCAAAGACTATATGACCCACAAAGTAGAAGCTTTGAAAGTAATCACTGAACGAGTGCGACATTTTAATACTTATTACAAATTACCTTATTCAAAAATATCCATTCGCAACCAAAGTTCACGTTGGGGAAGTTGTACAAAATCTGGGCATCTCAGTTTCAATTATAAACTTCTACTTGTAGCACCGGAGTTGCGAGACTATGTGGTAGTACATGAGATCTGTCATCTGAAACACCTCAATCACGCCAAGGTGTTTTGGGATTTGGTGGCCGAGATGGTACCAGAGCACAAAACGTTGAGAAAACGATTGAGAGGGGTTTTGTAAAAATATGAACTACTAGAGCCATTTGATATACTTCCCACTATGACCCAATCTCACGCACTGACTCTACTCAAAACTGGACGAAGCATTTTTCTTACAGGCCCTGCTGGATCTGGTAAGACTTTTGTGCTCAATCAATATATCAAGTATCTGAAAGATCATGGTGTGAATGTCGGCATCACCGCCTCCACTGGTATTGCCGCTACTCATATGGGTGGCATGACTATTCATTCTTGGGCAGGCCTGGGAATAAAAGATTCCATGAGCGACGAAGATCTGTCTGTCCTTGCCGAAAAACCTCAGCTAGTAAAGAGGTTCAAAGAAACCGAAGTGCTCATAATAGACGAGGTTTCTATGCTCCACCATTTTAGGCTAGATATTCTGGACAAGGTTGCTCGTCACATGAGGAGCGTCAGGCGCTCAGCGGAGCGGGCCGACGGAGGCCATTTCCATGATAAACCGACTGCCGAAGATACGAGCTCATACAAAAACATACCATTTGGTGGTATGCAGGTTATTTTGTGCGGAGATTTCTTCCAACTTCCACCTGTTGCACGGATGGGGGAACCCGAGGCGCATTTTATATATCGATCACAGGCATGGAAAGATGCAAACTTCACAGTTTGTTACTTGGAAGAAAACTATCGCCAAGGCAGCGATCCTCTCGTAAATATCCTCAATGAGATTCGTTCAGGCGAAGTTTCAGAAGAAGCTCGAGAGCAACTCAAAGAGCGTTATCAAGCCCAGACGAATTCCGATATAGAACCTACTCAGTTATTTACCCACAACGTAGACGTCAATACTCTGAATGAGGTTGAACTTACAAAAGTGCAAGAATCCGAGTTTCGTTACGAGATGACTTCGCGAGGCAAGAAACCATTGGTTGATGTTTTGAAGAAATCCTGCCTGGCTCCCGAAATGTTGCGTCTCAAAAAAGGTGCACGTGTCATGTGTGTAAAGAATAATTTTGATGAAGGGTATGTAAATGGCACGCTCGGTGTCGTCGTCTCCTGTGGTCCGAACGTCGATCCTGTCATACGAACGGCGCAAGACAAACTTGTGACTATCGAGCGGAGTAGTTGGGAAATAGATGACAATGGTCGTATTTTGGCAGAGATCAGTCAGTATCCATTGCGTCTGGCTTGGGCCATCACTGTACACAAAAGTCAGGGCATGAGCCTGGATGCAGTCGTTGCAGACTTATCCCGATGTTTCGAACCTGGTATGGGTTATGTGGCACTATCACGAGTACGCAAACTATCGGGCCTGGTGATAAATGGGTTCAACGAAAATGCCCTTCGAGTGCATCCGGAGGTTTTGGAGCATGACAGACACTTGAAAGAACTCTCAGGCAAAGCAGAAAGCGTTGTTGAACATACCGATGAAAAGGAAGTTACGAGAGCCCATCAACAATTTTTGGCACGAGTTGCGCCTTTATACACCCTAGGAAAAAGAGCGAAGGAAGACAGGAGGGGGAATAACGCATCCGCAGGGCAACAGAAAATTACGACATTTCACAAAACATTACCACTGATCCAGAAGGAGATGACGTTGCTTGAGATGGCTATGGAAAGAAAGCTTGCTTCGGAGACCATCATCAGTCATGTGGAGCACCTGATCGGTACAGGTGAACTCAAGCTTGCAGAAGTAATGTATCTACGCAAAGAAATTTCTCACCAGCATTTTGTTAAGATCGAAAAAGTCATGGAAGAAATCGCGACAAAACAAGGTAGTGACGACCTGCCATTTCTTTCTCCTATAAAATCAAAAGTAGGTCCCAATATTTCGTTCAAGGAGATTCGTCTGGCGAGGGTTCTTCTTGGATACGTGAAAGCAGAGGGTTGAGATGTGTCTACTTTGTCCGAGCCCACTTTAGTCAACTAAAGTGCCACAAAGTCCTTGACTTTTTCAAGGGGATAGTTTATAGTGAGGATCTATTACTTCTCTCACCCTTGTCTCGTTTTCGAGCCTGCTAGTTGGGAGCCCATCGATCTATTGATGGGATAATCGCCCACAGGGCAGTTACAATGCAAAATAGTCAATTCAATGGCGCCAGCAATGGTGCACCACGTTCATTTAGTCAGCGTAGACCAGCCTCCAGGCCAGGTGGTTTTTCGTCACGTCCAGGAGGATTCTCACCTAGACCACGTTTCGGGGGTACAGCAAGTTCCAGTGGACCACGCAAATTTGGTAGTTCCACTGGAGGGTACCGCGGTGGATCTGGAGGAGGTTACAAAGGTGGTGGAAACCGTGGCGGAGGTCGTCGCGGACCTGGAGGAAATTTCTCCAAACATATCGACATCGCCAAATTTGTTAACAAAGCTGTTATCACCGAAAAGGTAGAGCACTTTGTTCCTGAACACGCCTTTACGGCTTTCAATATCGATGTGCGTCTCAAGGGCACTATCGTAACGAAAGGCTACGTGACCCCTACTCCTATCCAGGACAAAGTCATCCCTCATATCCTTCGTGGTGCCGACCTCGTCGGTATCGCAAATACTGGAACAGGGAAGACTGCGGCTTTTCTCATTCCCCTTATTCATAAAGTTCTCAATGCACCAAAAAATAAGGTGCTTATCGTCGTACCTACACGTGAACTTGCTCAACAGATCGAAGCAGAGCTCAAGGGTTTTGCTCCACGACTCAATGTTCACGGAGTGTGCGTTGTCGGAGGTGCTCATATCGGTTCTCAGATGCGTGCCCTTACATTTCATTTCAATTTCCTCATAGGTACACCGGGTCGTCTCAAAGACCTCATCGAACGTGGCAAGATCAAGTTGTCAGAGTATTCAACGGTCGTTCTCGACGAAGCAGACCGCATGCTCGATATGGGATTTATTACCGATATCAAGTATATGATCGCCCTGATGCCAGTGGAGCGTCAGACTCTCTTTTTTTCTGCCACTATGTCTCGTGAGATCGAAGCACTCATCAAGAACTTCTGTAAGGAGCCAGTCAGTATCTCTGTAAAAACCGGCGATACAGCCAAGTCTGTAGATCAGGATATTGTCAGAGTCCCTGCGGGCAAGAACAAGCTCGAGGTTCTCCATAACCTTCTTATTCAGCCTGATTTCGATAAGGTTCTTGTCTTTGGTAAGACCAAACACGGGGTGCAGAGGCTCGCCGAAGATCTAAACAAGCGCGGTTTCAAGGCCGAAGCTATTCACGGCAACAAATCTCAGGGTCAGCGCGTCAAAGCACTCAATCTCTTCAAGACTCACCATGTCAAGATCCTTGTGGCTACAGACGTTGCCGCACGTGGACTCGACATCACAGGTATCAGTCACGTGATCAACTACGATATTCCTGCAACATATGACGATTATGTTCACCGCATCGGTCGTACCGGCCGTGGTGGTCTCAAGGGTAAGGCGCTCACGTTTGTGTAAGTATTCTGTGGTATACTTCCGATTGTATGAAATCTAGCTTTGAAAGAGGTTCGATATCCACTACCCTGTCTTTTATTGTAATAGCTATACTCGTCTTTTTTGTATGTGTATACGTTTATTTTTATCAAAATCATCGAGATATTTCTGAGGTAACATCTCAGGAAAATAATAATGTCATCCAAGTTGTCCAGAATCCTGATCCTGCTCCAGTTAAATCACAACTGCCAACTCAATCTTTTGAGGGTTATTTGAGAAAAATTAATAACTCCTGGATTCTTGTGATTTCTATGGGCAAAATTATTGAGACATACAAGGTCGAATTTTCTAATTCTAGTGTCTGTACAATTGGGGCAATGGTTAGTCCTTGCATTTCTTCTGTTACCCAGGCAAATTTCGGTGTGGGTAACACTATGAATAACGGTGGGGGCGATAGTGTTAAAATTGAAGCAAATATTAATGGTGATACAATATCTGTTCAAAAATTACTTTTGAAAGAAAACTTTATTGCTAACGGCAGCTTTAGATTGAACACAAATAAAGAATGGATATTTAATAATAGTTCGTTCGGAAACTTTCCCATTAAGGTCGATTCTGATAGTCAATGTTCTGTTGATGGAGGTCAAAAGTATATCAAATGTACAACAGACATGTTTATACAAAATCAATCAGTTTTTTTGCACGCTTTAAAATTTAGAAATTTCCTATTTATCAGATCTCTTACCTTCATTACAAAAACAGCGCCAGATATTCTGCCAAATCAAGGTAGTAATTGAAGGGATTCTATTAAATAATAATGAGGCATTGATCGTAGTTATCCCTACCCAAAGTATTTTGATGTATAATGGAGCCATGATAAATAAGGAAGCTCTTTCCTCTCTCATCGCAGGTGAAATTGATGCCAGTGCAGAAACTCTCACTCGTGCCAGTCACGACGCCAGCATCTTCGAAGTTGTACCTGAAGTTGTGGTTACTCCTATCAATGTCAGTGACCTCAGGAAACTGGTTGAGTTCGCCAATCACAATCCGGGCGTTAGTCTCACTGCACGCTCGGCTGGTACAGACATGTCTGGCGGGCCTCTATCCAATTCTATTGTTCTAGAGTTTACGAAATATTTTAATAAAATCATCAAAGTTGAAGATGGCTATGCCATTACTCAGCCGGGCGTGTACTATCGTGATTTTGATAAGGCTACCTTGGCTGCTGGAGGTCAGATTATGCCGAGCTATCCCGCGTCCCGAGAACTCTGTACTGTTGGAGGTATGACTGCCAACAACTCCGGTGGGGAAAAAACGTTGACCTATGGTAAAACCGAGCGCTATGTTCGTCGTTTGAAAATGGTCCTAGCAGATGGCAGTGAATGTGAATTCAAACCATTGAATGCTGTCGAGCTCGATGATAAGAAAAAGTTGACTACACTCGAAGGAGACATTTATCGAAAAATGGATGATCTCATAACCAAGAACTACGATCTCATCGAAAAAGCACGGCCCATTGTTTCCAAAAATTCTTGTGGATATTATTTGTGGAACGTGATGGGTAGTATGTCAGCATTGCCCAATCCAGGATATTTTGACCTAACCAAGATGATCGTTGGTTCGCAGGGAACACTGGGCCTTATTACGGAGGTGGAGTTTGCGCTGGTGAAGCCAAAGACCCATTCACGCTTGCTAGTTATTTTCCTCAAGGATCTCAAGTTGCTTGGTGAAACGGCTACCAAAGTTCTCGAATACAAACCGGAAAGTTTCGAATCGTACGATGACCACACCTTCAAAGTGGCAATAAAATTCTTACCCCAGCTCATGAAACAAATGGGCGGAAATGTCATATCACTGGGATTGCATTTTGTTCCAGAGATGCTGGCTATTCTGGAGGGTGGTGGACTACCGAAACTTGTCCTCATGGCCGAGTTTACAGCCGACACGGACGAAGAGGCAGTGAAGATGGCCGAAGAAGCGCAACTGGGCATCGCCGCATTTCATGAAAAAAGTCGCGTCACCAAAACCGAGTCCGATGCTCACAAGTACTGGGTCATTCGTCGTGAGTCATTCAATATGCTGCGTCATCATGTAAAGGAGTTACGCACAGCGCCGTTCATCGATGATTTTGCAGTGCAGCCGAAATACCTGCCCGAATTTCTTCCTCGTCTCTACAAAATTCTCGATCAATACAAACTAACATATACTATTGCCGGTCACGTTGGTGATGGTAATTTTCATATTATTCCGCTCATGGATTTGCACCAACAGCATGCGCACGATGTTATCAAGGAACTTTCTGTGAAGGTCTATGAACTGGTCCATGAATTCAAGGGGACTATTACAGCGGAGCACAACGATGGTCTTATTCGCACGCCATTTATAAAAATGCAATACGGTGAAGAAGTCTATAAACTTTTTGAAGAAGTAAAAAAGATCTGGGATCCAAAAGGAATTTTCAATCCAGGAAAAAAGGTGGGGACTACTTGGGAAGAAGCGGTCCAGAAGATTGTGACAAAGTATTAAGTAATTTTATTAAAGATATGGATATAAATTGAGGCTTCTAGTAGGTCTTTCTTCTTGAGGCGGTTAATGAGTGGGTAGAGAGTACCCTCCGTTATTTTTATATGTGCATATTCAAAACGCGCCAGAATTTCTTTGGGATACATTGATTCGGTGGATATGATGGTGAGAACGAGGAATTCGAAGAAGCCTTTGATGTTTTTTGAAATCATGTGATAGTGATGATGGGGGGTAGGTAGGGGAAGCGCCATAGCATGACGTTAATAAAATGCTTTCCTCCAAGGCTTCGGCTTTGGGGGATTTCTTTTTATATCTAAAAAGTATAGGGACGGTTTATTTTCTTGAAACTGATGTATAATCTCCTTATGAAAAACATTATTTTTGATTGGTCTGGCGTAGTGAGTGTCGAGGCAGATGATCCCGTCTTCGGGCATTGCGCCGCGCACCTGCGCGACCAGATGCGGCGGGAAAATCGGGAAACGTGTGTCTGCCGCGAGCGGCGCGGTGTGCGCGACCTCGGCAGCG
>JBBQVG010000019.1:0-16087 GCA_038211765.1 Minisyncoccia bacterium
CCTCTTCTTTGTAACCTCTGCTTTTTTCATCGAAAGTTCCTGACACTTTTTTGCCAATTCTCCCATGCGCACTGATTCTCCAGATTTCTCCGCCAAGCGCAACTGGTGCATGGTATGAATGAGTTCATCGGCAATGATGGTTTCTTCGAAGTTGAGAACAAGTTCCTTCATATGCACATTCCATTTTTCCTGATCCGTACCAAAGAAAGCTTCAGCTTCAAACTGCAGATCACTGATGATCTGTTCTGTCTTTTTTATAAGTTCGTCATAGCCCTGTCCCGCAAGGGATCTGATCTGTTCTCGGTAGGCCGATGACTCACTAACCTTTCCGGCTTCCATGAGAGCCAAAAGACCAATCATCCTCCTTTGTACCATGTCCACATGGGCAGAAATCTTTTCTTCGGGAGAACTGGCGGTCTTGGTCGGTAATTTGCCAGAAGAACTCGCTGGGACCGATGAAGTGCCTGCCGATGCCGCGGTCTTGATGGCCTGCTCGGTAGCGCGGAGATCCTGCCACACCGCATCGTCGGCGATATGGGTGCGATCAGCGATCATCTTCACGAAGTGTGCCTGATCCATGGCACTGTCGATACGCGCAAGAAAAGGAAAAACTCTCTCACGGAGGGCACGCGGAACTTTTCGTAAATCTGGATTGTCCCTAAGAACATTTCCCAGCTCAAACTCTATAATAGGTTTCGCCGCACGCAGAGCATCCTTCCAACTTTCAATACTGTCATGAACCATATCGGCAGGATCTTTTCCTTCAGGCAGATCGGCGATCTTGACATCCATTCCCATAGAAAGTCCGATACCAGATGCGCGTAAGGCCGCCTTCCTCCCCGCATTATCGGAGTCAAAAGCGATAATAACATTCGGAGAAAGGCGTCGTACCAGACCCAAGTTACTGACTGCCCCGCTTTCGTTCATGGATTCGTCTGTAAGTGCAGTTCCCGAAGCGGCCACAGTATTCTTCACACCGGCCTGATGTGACATGACTAGGTCCATCTGCCCTTCTACCAGTATCGAAAATCCCCTCTGGCGTATTTCGGATTTGGCACGGTCGAGACCGTACAGGACCAGAGACTTGTCATACAAAGGAGTATCTGGAGAGTTCAGGTACTTTGCAGACTTACCATCGTCGATGAAAATACGGCCTGAAAATGCGATCACTCGGCCACTGGAATCAAAAATAGGAAACATTACCCGGCCACGAAAACGATCGTAGAAATCTGGACCCTTGTCACTCTTCTTGGCCAATCCCGCCTTTTCGATCAATCCATCATTCCAATTCCTCGACTTCAGATGTGCATACAAATTTTTCCACCCGTCCGCTACCCAGCCGATGCGAAAGGCTTTGCGCGTCTCTTCGGTGATGCCGCGACCCTGAATATAGTTTTTTGCTTCAGATGATTTTTCGAATTGCTGTTCGAAGAATTGAGCAGCTTCTTCCATGATACGAAAAAGTTGATCTCGTTCGCCATCGGCTTTTTTATCAAAAACCAACTGCACTCCAGCGCGTTCTGCCAGGATCTTGAGTGCACCACGAAAATCTAGCCCCTCAAATTGTTCCACAAATGAGAATATGTCGCCTTTGGCGCCGCAACCAAAACAATAGTAGCCTCCGCGCTCAGGGGAAACAAAAAAGGAAGCTGACTTTTCGTTGTGAAAGGGGCAACGAGCCTTGAGGGACTTGCCGGCCTTTTCGAGCTTGACGTATTGCCCCACAACTTCATCGATAGGTAGACGCTCTTTGATCTGTTCGACAGCGGTTCGGTTCATAGCAACAGTATAGCGGAAAGATGGCTATAAAGAAAAAGTATCGAAAATGTCATAAGCAAAACGCTGTGAGGTATATAAAAAGAACTGCCCATAATAGCGGCAGCTCTCGGCAGTATTTACGGCAGGAGTGTGTAGGCCCCACCTGCAATAATGAAAAAACCATTGCGATCGGTGTGGTTCGGATAGACCACTACCTCGATCACTGAACTCTTATCCTGCCATCTCTGATCCACCAAACGGTTGAGGGGCGTGAACGCTTCCACCACCTTGGCCCTCAGTAATGCAGGATAGCCTCGTTCAAAGGGAATTCTCAATTTTGTGGGACGCACACTCACGTGAAGGCCGATGTCGTATGAATGCCCCAGGTGATCCATTGTGGTGATCTCAATAAATAGCAACTTTTTCCGCACGAACAGATCATCAAGTTCCCAAAGTAATGGACCCCTTATGAAGTTGTAGCGGGCAATGGTGTTAAGTTTGAGCACCTTCCTAGGAGTGACGACTTCTTGCATATGCTTCCTTCTGTTGGTTCAATCTCTAAATTACCTCTTTTCCAGAAAAACTCAAGCCTTGCATGTGTATAAGCAATAGCCTACAATGACCGCACTATGAAAATACTCATCGTCGAAGACGATCCGGGTATCGCAGAAGTCCTCAAGGAAGGGCTGGCGGCTGAATCTCACACTGTAGAAATTGCAGACAACGGGGCTGACGGATCTTTTCTAGCCCGAAGTTTTGACTACGATGCCGTTGTCCTCGACTATTCCCTGCCCAAGAAAAACGGACTTATAGTCTGCAAAGAAATCCGCGCCGCCGGAAAAACTACTCCGATTCTTTTTCTATCAGTAAATGAGGACACCTCTATAAAGGTCGACGCCTTCAATGCTGGCGCTGATGACTATGTCACCAAGCCTTTCTCAATAAAAGAATTCAACGCCCGCCTGCGTGCAGTCACCCGCCGATCGAGCACGGTAACAAAATCAATAATCCATGTTCGCGACCTTATCGTCGATACTGATGCCTGTCTTGTAACGCGAGCCGGCAAACCTATTGGAATGACACGCAAAGAATACTCGCTTCTAGAATACTTTGCCCAGCACCCGCATACAGTCCTTTCTCGCGCACTGATCATGGAACATGTCTGGACAGCAGATCAGGATCCATTTTCCAACACTGTCGAAGCACATATCCGCAATGTGCGGAAAAAGCTCAATGCTGGCTTTCAACCCAAGCTGATCATCAATGTCCCTGGTCGAGGCTATATATTGGACAGACCAGACCCAGGCAAGGGGTAAACGGAGGCAGAAGAATCGTGTTTAAGGCCTATTTTAGGAAAATTGAACAATATTTGAACTTTTTTTGAACAATTCTTGAACATTTTTTTATTAGGAATTGAACCTGTCCTTGGTAACGTCATAAAGGTTATGGTTCGACATAACTTTTATAAACTAACCTTAGTGATGTCATGACACATCGATCTTCCTTCGTCCGTATTTCATAATCTTTTCTCCCAACATGAGCTTCACATTAACGCAGGCGTGTGGAAGCAGGGGCTGCACTATGGCCGCGCGGAGGGTGAGCCTCCGCGCGGCCGTGCCGTTCATGGGTGTGATATCTTCTGGTGATCTGGCTACATACATAGGCGTTGTTCTTTTTATTCTCTTTATTGCCTCCCTAGTTCATAGGGAGATAAAAAGATCGCGCAGGCAATCACGCAAGGAAGATGGTGTTGTAAGGACGGAGCGAGATGTACTGGAAAAGCGCATCGCCGAACGCACGCGAGAGCTCATCACAGCCGAAACCGAACGCCCCCACGAACTCAATCGCACGGCCGAGTTTGGTAAACTTTCTCAGGGGCTATTCCATGACCTCATAAGTCCTCTTACTTCCATCTCGCTTTACATAGAAAAATTGGGTACCAAAACTCAAGAGTCAAAAGAGGGACAGGAAATAGTTGGAAAGGTTATCGAAGTCTCCAAGCGCATGAACTCATATATGGAGAGTGTTCGACATTGTATCGGGAATGCTCAGGAACTCTCGAATGAAATAAGGGCAGAGATGAAAGAAGAGCTAGAAATACTCCGGGATATCCTTAGATACAAAGTGAGGATGGCTGGAGTAACCTTGGTGATTATTCCCTGCGAGACTATATATCTACCCATTCACCCCGTACGGCTCCATCAACTTCTTTTGAATCTGACCTCAAATGCTATCGATGCCTGTACAGAGGCAAAGAAGGCGGACCTTTACGGAATAGATCATAAAGTCACCGTTCAGGTGTCACGTGCAGATGATGTACTCATTCTAACCGTGCGAGATAACGGTTGTGGTATGTCTCAAGACCAAACTGACTTGTTATTTAAAAAATCATTTACCACAAAAGAAAAAGGTTCAGGTATCGGACTACAAACAGTAAAATCCATTGTTAAAGACGATCTGCATGGATCTATTGTTGTCGAAAGTCAAAAAGGTACAGGGACAACATTTACTATCACCGTTCCGCTCGTACAAAGATAATTACGCTGGTCTTTCTACAACAGAGATAGGGTAGGATCCTTATCATCTCTCTTTGTTTTTTTGGCAGGAGTCTGCACATCTCGCGCAGCTTTACGGTAAGAACAATAATCACAAGTGCTAGCTGGAGATGGAAGTTTTTCACTCATGAGGCATGCTTTCAGTTCCCCCAAAGCTTTTTCTATCCATGAATCATCTCCAGTATAGGCGATAAGATCTATATCGAACTCAAGCTTGGCGTCAAAAGCAGCACGGTCTGTTTTACCATTGCAATAAACAAAATATCCTGTTGGCGAAACCTTGAACCCGCTCATACGAAAAAGCCACTGATAGATCTCCATCTGCCGTTTGTATCCGATCTGCCAGGCCTTGTCGAGACTGACTTTTTCTTCTTTGCTGGTTGCCTTGTAGTCAACGATGATCACTTCTCCTTCACTATTTATCCAGACATCATCTATGGCGCCCGTCACAAGCAGGTTGGTGGGCTCGTGAACAAAACGAATACCTTTGAAGTTGCTGCGCCATTCATCCAGGCTTTCATGGGCATACGGAATAACATCTTTCAATCCGTAAGCTGCCATGAGAGGGTGTGGTCTTTTTTTACCACGGTGTATATCGAACTCTTTTTTGAGGAGCGCATCCACAGCCGAGTTCAAAGCAAAAGGAAAACCCGGCGGCCGGCCGACACCGAGTCTGCAGTCGAGATAGAAGCAGAGTGGGCAGTTGAGAAAAAGGTCGATCTTGGATCGGCTAGTACGAAAAGGTTCCGTGCCCCTAGGGTCAAAAAGGTTTTTGCTGCGGCGCGGATTGTAGTATTCGGACATGGGAGAATGATATCACAACAATCGATCATCCTAAAAAGAAAACTGGTGAGAGGTTATTTTTTATGTAGTGAGAAATCTTAGTTCATTGTCGTAGCACGTTGACGTCTTGTTTTAATCTTACCATAAATCCATCCTGCAACTACACCTAGCAGCCCGTACATTAATAATGTAGTGGTTACGAAGAGCATCACAAAACGAATATCGATATTTTGATTTGGATGATACGCATCATAAGTCCAACCAAAATATATAAATATGGAAACAATCCGAGGCAATAAGAAGATGGGATCTAAAAAATGAAACTGAAAAATCCATATCAATAAATAGGCTACCGCCGCGAATCCTATGCTCGCCAGACAACCTCGTAATAAGAATTTTTTAGATTTCATTTTTATACTAACCTCCCCGCCTTGATAAAATGTTCCACCACACACGCTCCACTATCATACCACCCCCTTTTTTACCTCAACGCACCTTCTTTCTTCAAAATCTTGATCTTGTTTTTGACACCGCGGTTGTAGCCGCCCATCCCACCATCAGTCCTCACAACTCGGTGACATGGGATATTGGGGTCAAAGTTTTTACTGAGGGCGGAGCCGACGGCGCGTGCGGCAGTGGGACGACCGACCTTGCGAGCAACTTCTAGGTAGGTCATGACTTTGCCCTTGGGAATATTACGAACTATGGAAAAAACTTTTTCGGTGAAAGTTGGCACGATGTTCTCTATTTGTTTTCTAGTACTGTCGCCTTGATGATCACTACATCTTGGAGTGGTTTGTCATCTGAATTTCTAGGAGAATTTGCGATAGCGTCGACAACCTCCATTCCCTTTGTGACTTTACCAAAGATGGTGTAACTATGAGGCAATGGGTAGTCCTTGTGCATAATGAAAAATTGGCTACCATTTGTATTGAGTCCGGAGTTTGCCATAGCCACAGTACCTCTGGTGTACCCCATCTTTGCTGAAGGAGTACTAGGATCAAGCTCGTCGGCAAATTTGTAGCCTGGACCACCTCGGCCCGTACCCGTCGGATCTCCTCCCTGGATCATGAAGCCTGGGATGACGCGGTGAAAGATGACGCCATTGTAGAAATTTTTATTGGCCAAAGTGACAAAGTTTTCTGAGGTCTTGGGAGCATCGGCGTCATACGTTTCGAATACGATAGTGCCCTTGTTGGTTTCTAGTGTAATAGTGTGCATGCCATTTTTTATATTAGTTTTAGTAGTTGATGTTGCAAGCGAAGGTACGGTCACCACAGGCTCTGGACTGGGGGACGTGATACCAGGCGCGTCACTCGAGGTCCCGTACGCGTTTGACTGCGTGTCATTTGTAGCTGTATCCGCAACGCCATCTGAACGAGTCTGGCTCCACTGAACTATGGCTAGGATAATAATGACGACGACAATAATCCCGAGCCAGGGAATCTTTATTACTTTGGTATCTGAATTATTTTCCATGGGTTATTTATAGATTATATAACTCTTTTGCTTTTGCAACTACTGCTTTTTTTGCATCTTCGAGTGGCATTTGCATGTTTACCCCTGCGGCAGCCTTGTGGCCGCCTCCACCGAGAGCAACAGCTAACCTGCCAACATCATGTACCTCACCGTCTTGCGAACGAAAACTAACCTTCACCTCACCAGGGGCGTACTCGACCATACTTCCGACAATCTTCCACTCACCGACCGTCCTCATGAATGCCGACACACCTGCTGCGCGATAGTCGGCGGGTGGAATTTCTTTTTCCTTGAGAAAAGAAATCGGCACAGCAGCCAAAGCAACTTTCCCTCCAAAATAAGTCTCTATGGAACGGAGTGCTTCTGCCTCGAACATCATAAACTTTGGAGTGTTACTGTTTTCCATGTGGGCAATTATCTTTGAAAAGTCCGGCACGAGATCAACAAGGTGAGAAGCAACGGTATGTGTATGTGCTGTCACCCCAGGGAATTTGAATCCGCCTGTATCTGTAAAAATGCCCATAAGCAGATTTGCGGCAATATCTGGAGTGATCGTGATTTTCCATTCTTCGAAAAGATCGAAGAGGATCTGAGCTGTGGCTGGATAGTTCTTTTCGAGCAGATTGATCTGGCCATACCCGACATTCGAACGATGGTGGTCGATCACAACGACTCTGAGGTGTGCAGGAAATACGATAGGGCCTGCACGAGAGATCATTTCGATAGAACCACAATCTTGGACAATGAACAGGTCAAACTCCTTGAGGTCTACTTCAAAGAAATTCTTTTTGACAATATCACCTGTTCCAGGAAAATGCATGAAAGCCTCAGGTATGTCCGAGTCTCCCTTGATGACGGTTACTTTTTTCCCTAGCTGTTCCAAAGCAAATTTCATAGCCAAGGCCGAACCAACACTATCCGGATCTGGAGACGGGTGGCAATGAAGTAGGATTGAGTGAGCTTTTTTGACCTCCTCGAGGATGAGAGACGCTTTCGCTTTTATTTCTGATGATATATTCATGGATCAGAGTATAGCAAAGCCTTTGGGTTATTCATATTTTGAGTTTTGATAGGCTTGGTATACTATTGATACGTTATAGAATAAATACAATGAAACGCACATACATCAAAGATCTCAAAAATCATATCGGAAGTGAAGTCACTATCAATGGTTGGGTAGACGTACGACGCGATCACGGCAAACTTATTTTTATTGACTTCCGCGACATGACCGGCAAGGTCCAGTCTGTGGCTTTACCAAACAACAAAGAGGCACATGAGGTAGCCGGAAAACTTCGCCCTGAATGGGTAGTCAAGGCGAGCGGTCTGGTCAACAAACGTCCCGAGAGAATGATTGCCAAGAATAAAGAAACTGGGGAGATAGAGCCCAACGGTGACATCGAGATCGAGCTCAAAGCTATCGAGGTTCTGAATGAAGCAGAGACTCCCCCATTCGATGTCACTAACGATGGTCACGACATCGGCGAGGATGTCAGATTCAAATACCGCTACCTCGATCTGCGCCGTCCACGCATGCAAAAGAATATCCGCAACCGCGACAAGATCATTACCTTTTTCCGTGAATACATGCACAAAAATGATTTCGTAGAGATCGAGACCCCTATCCTTATGAAAGGAACACCTGAGGGTTCACGCGAATACGTTGTTCCTTCGCGCTTGGAAAATGGGAAATTCTACGTTCTGCCTCAATCACCTCAGCAATTCAAACAGCTCTCTATGGTCGCCGGTTTCGAAAAATACTTCCAGATAGCGCGCTGCTTCCGTGACGAAGACACACGCGGTGACCGCCAGCCAGAGTTCACCCAGCTCGACTATGAGATGTCCTTTGTGACACAGGAGGAAGTTATCACACTCACTGAACAGATGCTTATAGAACTAGTCCAAAATACCTACCCGGAAAAGAAAATCCAACAGATCCCCTTTCCACGCATTACCTACAAGGAATCTATGGAAAAATACGGCAACGATAAACCCGACCTCAGAAAAGACAAAAATGATCCTGATGAATTGGCTTTTGTATGGGTAGTTGATTTTCCAATGTTTGAGAAAGATAGCGAAGGTGGCCTCCAGGCAGTGCATCATCCCTTCACAGCCGCAAAGGATGGAGAGGAAGCACTACTCGACAGCAACCCAGTCAACGCACTTGCAAATGCCTATGACATAGTACTAAATGGCAGTGAGATCGGTGGTGGTTCTATTCGCATCCATAGACGTGAACTGCAAAATAAAATATTCAAAATACTCGGCCTCGACCAAGAGACTATCGATGCCCGCTTTGGTCACATGCTCGAAGCATTCGAGTTTGGTGCTCCTCCACACGGTGGCTGTGCTCTAGGTGTAGACCGTCTGGTCATGCTTCTCCAAAACGAACCAAGTATTCGTGAAGTGATCGCATTCGCAAAGACTGGTGAAGGTAAAGATCTGATGATGGGTGCACCGAGTGAAGTGGCTGACAAGCAACTTCGAGAGTTGGGGATTGAGCTCAAGAAGAGGAAGAAATAAAAAAAGACCCGAAGGTCTCTGCGAAAAAGCTATTGCACACGCTTGAAGATCCTGGGGTATTTTCGTTGACCCTCCGTAATTCCAGCCCAGCCGCTCTTCTCTAGTAAGGCGATGTAACTGGCTGAAGCAAAACGCATGTAGCCCGTGGCCGTAAGCGTGTTGGTTCCTGCTTCATACGTACCAATACCCAACCTTGTCTGATCAACTTCAATTTCGTGATACCCAAGCAGTCGATCCATAACTTTGCCCGGAGTAATCTCGAACTTAAAGTGTTTCTGAAAAACAGGCCCGTTGCTACCACCAGCGTACAATTGAGTGGCGGGGACAAAGAGTGTCGCTTCAACATTAACTTTCATAGTTCATTCCTTATTTATATCCAGTTTACTCACAAGATGTAAAAAGTAAAGACTTTTTTGCTATACTTTACCTATGCGCCGCACAATATACATAATTGTCCTCATTATCATTATCTTCATTGGATATCATTTTCGAGCAGAGATAAAACGTAACGCCCTGATTGTCGCTCAAGAAGTGGGTATCATCAAACCCTGTTCACGCCCCATCACCTACTCCATAGGTACATTTGATAGTCGCTTTGGCATCAGTAAGGATTCATTTCTCAAAGATCTAAGTGTCTCTGCAGGACTCTGGGAAACTGCAGCAAACAGGAACTTATTTCAATACGCGGTAGACGGCGACCTCAAAATAAATCTGGTTTACGATTATCGACAATCCTCAACGCAAAAAATGAGTACTATTAGCAACAACATCGAAAGTGCTAGGGATCGTTATGACCGGATCAAGAGCGAGCGGACGGCACTGAATAACAAAATTACAGCAGAAAAAGCCGAGCTCGACATGCGAGTTACCGAACTTAAATCCAAATCACATATATCCAGACAACAATTTGATGTTGAGGTGGCCTCGATCAGAGAACTGCAAACGAATCTTAACTCGGACATTGATACATTCAATACTCTCACCAATGACCTCAATAAGCTTGCAAAAGAATTGAATATCCAAGTCGACACCTACAACGACATTGGAGCCTCGACCGGCGAGTCCTTCGAGGAAGGTCAATATGTATCAGACAGATATGGACAACGTATAGACATTTATCAGTTTGGTGACACTACAAAACTAGAGAGGGTACTTGCCCACGAACTTGGACATGCACTAGGTATAGATCATGTCAAAAATAATCAATCGATTATGTACTACCTCAATTCTGGGACTTCACGCAAGCTCACCGCCGAAGATACTGCCGCACTCATACAAGTCTGCAAGTTATAACTTATGAAGATCGGGTCGTGTCCGAGGCTTGCCCTGGGGTGCAATAGCTCTTTATTATGGACAAAATAGTAACTCTATTTTTTGCCTTCTTCTGGCAGGAGATCCAGGCATACAGAATTGAGGCAATATCTCTTCCCTGTCTTTGTGGGACCGTCATCGAATACGTGACCGAGGTGCGAGCCGCAGTTTGAACAGATGACTTCTGTGCGGTGCATGCCGTGAGCATCGTCAGTTTGTAGCTTCACTGCACCCGGAAGGGCCTGATCGAAACTTGGCCAACCAGTACCCGAGTCGAATTTTGCATCGGATGAAAAAAGTGGAGTATTACAAACCACGCAGGCATACATGCCGTCTTTGTTCTCATGCACGTATTTGCCACTAAAGGGTGCCTCTGTCCCCTTTTCGCGGAGAACGCGATACTGCTCGGGGGTCAGTTTATTTTTGAGTTGTTCTTCATTCATGGTTTTAAAAGCTTTTCAAATTGTTTTTGTAATTTCTCTATCTTTGGAGCGATCACAAGCTGACAATACGCCTGGTCTGAATGATTTTTGTAATAGTCTCGATGATAATATTCTGCATCGTAGAATTCCCCGAGAGGCTTGATCTCTGTCACAATGGGTTTGTCGTAGGCATGTGCTTCATCTAGTTCTTTGAGGATTGCCTCGGCTTTTTGTTTTTGCTCTTCATCTGAATAAAAAATAGCCGATCGGTATTGCGTACCCACGTCATTGCCTTGCCTGTTCAGCGTCGTCGGATTGTGCGTGTTGAAAAAAACTACAAGCAGGTCATCGTAAGTGACCATCGATGGGTCATACTCGATCTTGATGGCTTCGGCATGACCAGTGTTCCCATCTGACACTTGTTCATACGTTGGATCTTTGATCTTGCCTCCAGTATAGCCAGACATAACTGATGTAACTCCTTTTAATGAAGAAAAAACGGCTTCCGTACACCAGAAACATCCGTTCGCAAATACGGCGATTTTCTTGAGCGTCATTCCTAGGGATGTGGATGTATCCATGGCTTATTCATTGTATACTACAGCACAATGAACGCAAAACACCTTATCTGGCTTGGGGCCATCGTCGGAGGATACGTAGGCGGTTTTATTCCAGTTTTGTGGGGTGCAGGAGGACTGACCTTTTCGAGTATTATCGGCAATACCATAGGTGGACTTCTCGGTATCTGGGCGGGCTTCAAACTAAGTCAAATGATTTCCTAGAATTCACGCCCACCCTCCATCCTTATTTGCAAAAAGAAAACGTACACCACGCGGTGTACGTTTTCTTTTTCGAACTATTCAAAATCCGAACTAGCGTCTTGCTTTTTTGCCGCGCTTCGATGAACGAGGTGCGGGACGTGCACGCTTTGCTGTCATGCGCTTCTTTGTCTTCCTTGATCGCGAAGACTTCTTTTGCACTGAGGCTCTTTTTGCCATGGTAGTGTGAGCGAAAATAAATTAATGTTGCAATTTGCTCGACCTCTCTAATTATACGTACTGTGTTGCAGATAGCGAGTGTATTTTTTCAAAACTGTGCATAACTATTTTGGACTTATGACAGGTGATGAACGTAAACCATAGAGATGCAACTCATCGATCTTGAGAACGCTGTTTTTTAGTTAAATATATTATAAGGTATTTGCTATAAAAAAGGCGTCGAAACTGTCGACACCTCTAGAGCGCTTTTTTGATACGAGTTACAACCTCGCGAAGAACCGACTCATCAGAGACTACTCGCGGTCCTGGGCGATATATGAATTCCCGAGGATCGTAACGGAGAATACCTTCATCACCCTCTGTACGCGGAATGACATGCAAATGGAAATGCGGAACTGACTGCCCAGCCACTTTTCCCTCATTCCACGCACAGTTGAATCCCTGAGCTCCAAAACTAGCACAAAGTGCTGTTTTCATTTTTTCAGCAAGAATCCATATAGCCTCACGCTCGGCTATAGTCAGGTCAGCAGATGTGGCGACGCATCTACGAGGAGCGACCAGAATGTGTCCAGGGGTGATAGGAATGTTTGTTGGAAATGCAAATACAAGTTCATCTCCGACAATTTCTCGGGCCCTTATTTCTGGAATAGTGCAGAAGGTGCAACTCATAATTTAACTATTATAAATCCAAAACTAACTTTTGCAAAACACGCCAGTCGATACTTCTATAACCCTCACTTTTTCTTGTACTCGATATCTTCTGCATCCTTCCGCCACAACGTTTGAATTCGTAAAAGACCTTACGTACAGTGGTCACATACGAGATACCATACGAACTCATTCGCCATACATTGTATGTGTCTTCAATGCCCCCTGGCATACAATATGAGGTAATAAAGAAAATTGTAACGTCTCCTTTGTCACCTATCCTACTCGCGGTAAGAATTACTTCCACAGGAATTCTGCAATCATGTCCATAGTTTCGATCAAAGATCACAACCACATCAGCAAAATCAGTTTTGGCCCGCGAAAGCTGTTCTGTGAAAATTTTAGTTGAACGTGCTAGCCTTGGTGCATATCGCCACATTGAATCAAGTTCGTGTTCATAAAAACCGCCATTTCTAGAATCTCCCATCGAGCAAAACAATATTTTTTTTCTTTTCATAAGTACTTTCGTCTCCTCTGAGAACAGAGTACAAAAATTAATAAGAACAAAAAAGAGAGGGCGTCCTCGGCAAATCTAAACCTGACCCTAGAATTCCCCACTTTGAATGTCTTCCTCGTAGAAAAAAGGAAATGATTTTATTTTCTTACTCTTGATTGCTTTTAGTACTTTGTTGATAGATTTGATCGAGTCAAAGGGGGCTGATTCATTTCGTATAGCAACGTCTATGGGTACCCAGATGTTATGTCCGTATTCGGTATCGTCAATAAGCTGATCTGAGTAAGTATCTGCATAAGCGATCGGGAAAAGTATATCGGAAAACAATTCATTGTTCGCATAGAGAGTTCTGCGCTGCATTCCTACTATCCGAAATGATGCTGTCAGTCCTGTTTCAATCTTGAGTTTTCGCGTTGCAGCATCTAGCGTAGATTCGCCTTTCCTAACCACTCCGCCAGGTACTCCTATTTTTCCGAAAGAAGGATTTGCCGTACGTAATTGTTGTAAGATTTCTATCTTACCTTTGATAAGGCGAGAGACTATCGTAAGGACATTTACCTTGAAAAGGTGTGTCGAGCTTTTGGACTCGCCCGTAGGGTTGAAGTCTGCAATGTGCTTGAGGCCAAGTTCAGATAACGAATAACCTTGATCAGAGCGAATTACGTACTCCTTTTTGACTAAAAATTGAAGATGATAATTGAAAAGATCATTGGACACTCCGTCAGGCTGCATCTCACTGTAACGCAACATTCGGGCGTTTTTGAGACGCGAAAAGATATGATTCTGTATGGGGGAAAAGTTCGGGACCATGCCCCATTTATATACTATATCTTGATCCTTGAAAAGAGATACGCACCTACCCCAATGAAGGCCAAAGTCACAAGCACAAGAACACTAGTATCTATCCACAAACCAAAGTGAGCCACGGAGCCCAGAGTAGCGCGCAGAGCATCGACACCGTAAGAGAGAGGATTTACATAGGCGATACCGCGGAGAACTGCAGGCGCTGTATCAAGTGGGAAAAGCGCACCGGAGAGGAAGAAGAGTGGCATGACCAAGAAGTTCATGATCAGTTGGAAACCTTGCATGTCTTCGAGGATAGATGCAATGGCCGTACCGAGGGCTGTAAAGAGAATGGCGATAAGGAACATAAAAAAGATAGCCGGAATGATCAGGGAGAACTCTGGACGAAATCCGGCAATAACTGCGATGATGAGGACGAGGATTCCTTGGAACGTAGCGACAGTAGCGCCACCGAGTGTGCGTCCGAGCATAATAGAGAATCGTGACACTGGAGCAACTAAAGTTTCTTTGAGAAAGCCGAACTGGCGATCCCAGATCACTTCGATACCAGAAAAGATGGCAGTAAAAAGAATCGACATGGCGATAATACCGGGCGCCAAAAACTGGAAATAACTCACACCATCTGTTCCTTGTCCCAAAGCTCCCTGTAGACCATATCCAAGTGCGAGTAAGAATAGTAGCGGCTGACCCAGTGAGCCAACAATACGAGACCGTGAACGAAAATAACGTTTGATCTGTCTGAGCCACAGTATATAGAGTGGGTAGAAGGTATTTGATTTCATGGTAATAAAGTAAAGTCTATAAAGACGAAAATTCTAACGTGTTCGCTTACCCCACATGCGACCTTGCTGACGGAGCACATCGACAGAACTCGCCTCTTCTTCACGAACATGGTGCCCGGTCATTTTGATAAAAGCGTCTTCGAGAGATTCGGTACCAGACTTTTTGATAATATTCTCTGCGGTATCCTCGGCAATGATCTTGCCTTGATCGATGATAGCTACGTGCGTCGAATATCTCTCGGCTTCTTCCATGTAGTGAGTTGTGAAGAATACCGTTAGGCCACGCTCAGCATTGAGTTTGCGGATATATGTCCAGATGTGGTTGCGCGTCTGCGGATCGAGACCAACAGTCGGCTCATCGAGAAAAAGTATTTCCGGAGTATGCAATAGTCCACGAGCGATCTCCAGGCGACGCTTCATGCCACCAGAAAATGTTTTCACCAGACTTTTCTGACGATCCCAGAGCTCGACGAATTCGAGCATCTCTTGAATGCGTCTAGGTGTCTCGGCGCGCGGCAGTCCGTAAAGTCCAGCGTGGAGAAACATATTTTCATAGGCGGTAAGCTCGTCGTCGAGACTGGGGTCTTGGAAGACAATACCAAATGACCTACGTGCCAAGAGAGGATGTTTTGCAGGATCTGCGCCATTGACTGAGAGCTCTCCTGAAGTAGGTCGCAGGAGTGTGGTCAACATCTTGATGGTAGTGGTCTTGCCAGCACCATTGGGGCCGAGGAATGCAAAGGAACTGCCTTTTGGTACATTGAAGGAAATTTCATTTACCGCAGTGAAGTCACCAAACTTTTTGGTAAGGTTTTTGACTGAAATACTAGGTTCGGTGGTATTACTGGGCGTATTGGTTGTAGGCATGGGTGTATAGTATAGCAAACGTACTACTTTCTAATTCAAAACGACGCTCTCCAATTCCTCCACATTATTGGCGACATAATCTGGGTTACTTGCTTTCAATTTTTGCTCACTAGTGAAACCCCATGTAACTGCGACGCTCTTGACGCCTGTCTTTTTTGAGACATCTATTTCGTGATTACTATCTCCAACAAAAAATGTATCTCCCAGATTCAAGTTGTGTTCTCTGATTATTTTCTGAACTGGTTCCAATTTATCATTTGCATCTGTGATAATTTCATTAAAAATATTTTCCAGTCCATACGCCTTTACCTCAGGAAGTAATGTCTCGGAAAAATCTGAACTTACAACAGCAAGAAAATAACCTTTTTCCTTGCATTTTTGTATCAGTTTTACCACCTCAGGAAATGAGGTCGCTGCTGGACAGTTTTTGTCTAATTGCAATTGCTGAAATAATTTTGAACGCTCCTCTTCGTTGTAACCTTCTGGTAAATATTGTTGATAAAAAAGAGCCGGTGGCTGTTTCCAATTTTCCCTGAATTCTTCCGTAGATATCTTCCCTACCCCATATTTTTCAAATATACGATCAACAATCCACATTTGGTTTGTAACTGTGTCTCTCACTACGCCAGACCAATCAAAAATA
>JBBQVG010000020.1:0-15785 GCA_038211765.1 Minisyncoccia bacterium
GTACTGACAGAACATCTCAGGTCGTCAGGGAATTTGCTCGCGGTAGTAACTTTCCCGTAACAATCGTGCGCGAAGATCGCAAGGGAACGTTGTGGGCATGTGAAGCAGGCAGGCGTATTGCCGTAGGAAAAGTTATTGTTAGGATCGATGCAGATTGTCTACCGGAGCCGGATTGGCTATCACGCGGGATGAGACATTTTCTAGATGAAAAAGTAGTGGCAGTCACTGGTCCTTACGATTATTACGATGCGCACCCGGCATTTCGCAGATTCTCCCTCTATTCCCAAAAATATGTGTATTCCGTAGTCAATATCATAATACGGCATCTACGTCTTGGAGGTACCATAATCGAAGGAAATAGTTTTATGAGAGCGCAAACTCTGCAAGAAATAAACGGTTTTGATACGTCCATTGTTTTTTACGGAGACGGAACAGATACAGCCAAAAGAATGTCAAAGAAAGGAAAAGTGGTATTCAATAGGAATCTGGTCATGAAGACTTCCGCACGACGGTTCAAGGCAGAAGGTACGGCCAGTCTGACCATTCGCTACCTCTATCATTTTTTCAGAAACCTCGGTTAGTGCTGGTTGACATATAGCTATATATACTGGTATAACTCTTATACACAGTCGCATATTATCAAATTTACTGTGATATACTTATTTATATGAATATGAAAAATCAACAACACCTTCTTGTACCACTCGTACTTGTCGTAGCTGCGATCGTCGTAGGGTTCTCAACGATCGCCGTCAATTATTCACAGCCTCAGTCTGCAACAGGCAAACAGATGGCCGATGTTCCCAAGGCTCCGGAAGCAGTAGTTACTCTCGTTTCTATATCAGCAAACACAGCAGCTGCAGCAGATGCTGGTTCACGCCTTATTCAATGGAGGAGTTCCAACTATCCTGCAAATGCCAACGTCACTATCAACCTCATTGAGAAAGTTTCCGATGCTCCAGCGTCATACGAATACGTACGAGCCCTGGCCGAGAATACTCCAAACGACGGGTCCGAGTCTTGGACCCCTACCGCAGACGAAGCTGGCGATACGTTCTATGTCGAGGTAGTCTGTGCACCAAACTCAGCCCTTACTGGCGGTTGCCATGCAAGCGGAGCACCGGTAAAGGCTTTCTAAACTAGATCCTCCAAACAAAAAAACATGCACGGACATATGCATGTTTTTTTTGTTTACGGATTTCTAATTACTTTACTTGAGAGGATTCTGTCCCCTAATGAGGCGGATAAGTATCATAATAACGGCTACAACAAGGAGTATGTGTATAAATGATCCGATAGTATAGACCCCAACGACTCCGAGAAGCCAAAGAACAATAAGTATGATTGCGATTGTTGTAAGCATAGTAGTAGGTGTTAGTTATAAATCATTCGATACTGTAAGTATAGCACGTATAGAGACGGGCTAGGTCCCTTCACCTTTCTTGGAGACTCGTACTTAATTACACATGCAACCCAATCTGCAGTTCGTACAACCTGCGGTATTCCCCACCTTCGATCTTGAGGAGTTCCTCATGTCTTCCTGATTCAATAATCTTTCCCTCCTTGAAAACAAGGATAAGGTTGGCCTTTCTCACTGTCGAGAGACGGTGAGCAATGATAAATGTCGTCTTACCCTTCATAAGTTCATCCAAGGACTGAGTAATGATCTGCTCAGACCCGGCATCGAGTGCCGATGTTGGCTCATCGAGTATAAGAATACGCGGATTGCGCAGGATGGCTCGGGCGATAGCTACACGCTGTTTTTGACCAACTGATAATTTGACCCCTCGTTCACCTACAAGTTGATCCCACCAGTCAGGGAATTTTTCAATGAAATCGAGAGCATGGGCCTTGCGAGCTGCTTCGCGAACTTCTTCATCACTCGCATCAAAATTGCCGTACTTAACGTTTACCTTAATTGTGTCATTGAAGAGGACCACTTCTTGTGGAACAACCGCGATCTGCCCACGGAACTTCTTGAGGTTGATCTTCTTTATATCATGACCATCAATGGTTATATCCCCATTAGTTGGGAAATTATACGCAGACAAAAGATCAATGAGAGTACTTTTACCTACACCAGATTCCCCAACGAGAGCGACCGCTTGGCCAGAGGTAATCCTGAATGAAATGTCCTGGAGGACTTGCTTACCTTCTTCATATTGGAAATCAACATGCTTGAACTCGATATCCCCTTTTAGATCCAGTGCAACAGACCCTTTTGGCTCATACTCTTCTGCAGGAAGTTGTAATATTTTTTCTGTCTCTTGGATATTCACAATACCATTCTGAATAGTCTGCCAGTTACGAGCGATAGTGACGAATGGGCCAAAGACCATGGCCGCATAGGCATTGAAGGCGATCAATTCACCAATAGTCATTGTACCCTGCTGGATGTAATAGACTGAAAAAATAAAAATCACAATCTGCGTACAGAGGATGGTCAGGCGCTGATATAGAGTGAGACCCGCCCAGACCTGAGTCAACCGCATCCATAATGGTACTGCGTTTTTCATTTTGTTAGTGATGCGGTTTTTCTCGTATTCCTCTGCAGTAGCTTGTTTGATGGCCAGAGCATTACCAAAAATGTCATAAGAATCTCCCCAAATAAATGCGAGGGCATCGTAATAATCCTTCTGATACTTGGCTAGTGGGCGTATTTTCTGGACGAAAGCTAGAATATAGATGACTACGCCCACCGCCAGAAAGCCAGCCAGTAATGGCTTGAGATAAAACGCGATGATGAAAGCGATCACAATGCTGAGTAGTTGCGGACTAAGATCAATAACGATACGACCGGCTATAATTTCTAGTGAACCTGCGGCCATGTTGATCTTGCTACCGATCTCACCGATTTTATTTTGCTTATGAAATGAAATGGGCAAGAAAAGTAAGTAACTAAAACCTTTGGCTAGATAGTCGAGCCATATAACGTTGGAGAACCGCTCACTCATGATGTTGATCCGCCAATCTAGCAGGTAAGTGATGAACTGAATAATCCCCCAAAGTATAAGGAGAGCCGCATATATGGGCATGGTGTAGTGAAAAATCCTCACCATCTCGGTACTGGTGATGACGTCAAAGAACCTACCTGTGATAAATGGTATTGTGCCGTTCCCTATAGCTGAGAAAATCCCCATGATGGACAAGATAACCACCTCGCGCCTGTACTGGCCCATGTACTTCAAAAGCACCTTTGTACCAGTATAAAGATTTTCCCGTGTTATTTTTTCTGTTTTGATGTCCTCCATAACTCGATAAGAGTAGCATACTTTTTCTGGATCAATACTTCCTCACTACCCCCTTCACTATAGCCGCGACCTTGAGATCCTGCTCTGGATAGATGTTGCTGTAGTTTTTGTTGGCGGGTTCTAGGTAGACTTGATTTCCCTTTTTGCGAAAATATTTCATGGTCCAGCCACCATCTACCTCAGCGATGACAATGTCACCATCACGAGGTTCGCGCTTGGAACGCTCGGCGATAACAAGGTCCCCCTCCTGGATACCGGCATCTATCATGGAATCACCTTTGACTTCGAGCATATAGGAAGCCTCTTTGTCACTGATGAGATACTCGTCGATGCTCATAGTATCCAAAACTTCTTCCTCAGCGGCTGTTGGAAAACCTGCCTCTACGAGACCAAGCACAGGAATCTCCCCGATAAGTTTGTTAGGGATGAGTCTACCTTTTGAGTCCTTGCTCACTACACCTTCCTCTATGAGTTTATTGATCAGCTTGAAAACGGCATTCTTGGACTTGAAGCCGACCAACTGCATGATCTCGGCATAACCAGGCATGCGCTTGTGGCCCTTGTAGAAATTGAGAATTTTATTCTTGTACTCGGTTGTCATGTGGAAAAAAGGTTTTTTGAAAAACAAATAAAGAACTTATAACTAGGATACTTAATATTATGTACATATTATTCATTTAGGAAATTAACTTGATGTCTTGGAATACCTAAACTAATACCATATTCCATTGCCTCCTTATATTCTGCTGGATTGCTTTTATCTATCTTAAAAACCCTTCCTTTAAAAATGATGTAATGGCATTTTTGGTTTTGATAATCTGCGTACCACGATGAATGTTTACCTTCCAATGACCTGCTTATTTCATCGGCTATTTGATTGGAATTTTCTTCGGGAACGAGGATCGTATGAAGTGTCCAATTCTTGAGCCATGAAGTTTTCATTTGCTCAGTAACTTCTTCAATCTCGGTCGAGATTATCTTTACTTTTTTGAGAACATCCTTACTATCCAGGGATTCCTCAATAATCACTCCTTTATAATCATCCATAATGGATTAGAACATAAACATCGCCATGACACTCATCGACCGTGAGAGCCAACTCCTCTGAGGTTCGAGTCGAGTAAGCTGGGTCATCAGAGATTTGTGTCGCAGAGATTCGCGCCTGTAAGAAACGCCCTTTATGATCCTAAGATCAATCTCCTGATTGAGTCTTGCGATCTCGGAACGAATGGTTCTGATGGCTTGTTGCTTGCTCATGATTGTGGGTAGTTACACTAAAAATTAATAATGTAATAATCGGGCCTCTCTAGTGCCCTTTCATTATAGGTGAACGGACGTTCACCTTGCAAGTCTACCCTGTGGATAACTACTTACTAACTAATTCACCCAGTAGGCAAATCAGCCCAGTAGGTGAATCTACTGATTCACAGATTTGTGTCTTGGACTAATTTACTAATTCACCAATCTGCCCGTCACAATAAGTCTCTGGTCATAGGTATTTTCACTTGGAATAAATGTACCATAACAAGTGATGATTTTTACCAAAGCTCCGCTCTTGTCATAAAAAACTAGATTACTTGGGAACTGACCGAGAGGATATACTTGAATATCTGTAACTGCAAACCTTCGAATAGTTCCGTCAGCCGCTGTAATATAAACATTGTCACTGATCTTCACCTGATGAAGGCGCTTGAATGGTCCAGGAATAAGTCCTCCGTCATCGTTATGAGCATCAAAAACGGCACTGCCTATCTCTCCCGGGAGAGAGCCGAACTGGTACCAGCCTACGTCATTGAAATTGACCGGGACTCCGAGATTGCCGTCAGTAGTAGTGCCCACATCGACAATCCTGCTGTTCAAACTGATAGAAGGAATAAAGATCTGTCGCGGACGAATATCAGGAACCGCTTGCCCACCAAAGAATACATGCGGGGTTGTTTGTTCACCAGGTACAGCTGAAACCGCAGCGATAGTAACGGGGCCCGATGACACCGAAGCAGAGGTCAATAAAAGAACTGGTAGAAATAAAACAACGACGACTGCACCGATCCATGTATACCGCTCTGGATTAGTTGACATGATGATGCTAATTATACCATAGTGCGAACCTGCGAAAGCCTCTGTGCTGTTGATTGCTCATTTGTGACGTGGGAATGGTAGGTTTCATCTTTGAAACATTAGGATATCGTAACCGACATGTATGCGATCTTTTTCTTCTACGCCCAAGGACTTGAAAAAATCAAACAGCTCCTTTTGAATTGCGTCTGCATCACCATCACCCATTTTCTCCATTTCAATAAATAAACCTAACCCTTCCACCTCATCAATACATATCTCGCAGCCATTGTATTCTGTTGTAATGCGAGATTTATGCACCTTCACCGCCTCTTTGAAACCCATAAGAAGAATTGCTTCGTGCATCTCTTTACTCTTTGTGATTTCGGTTTCATGCTCAAGTTTATCGAGTCCACTAATTGGCTTTTTTGCTGTAAAAAATGCCTTGCCATTGTCTTTTATGCGAATCCTCAGATAAACATTATTGTTATTATAGGCTTCAAGTGATCCAACGTTCCTTGCGTAAACAGTGTCTTTTTGGACGACTGGTTCCCCAAAGACACAGCCAATGATAGTAAGCTTCTTCATGACCGTGTCGCGGTCCTTCACTCGTGCTTTAATTTCAATTTCTCTCATATAGGTTTAACTTAATAAGGAATGGCCTCCAACTTACCATTCAAACAAATCGGCTCCATTGCAACGATCTCATCCAGATATGCCGAACTCTCTGGGATTCCATTCAAAAGATAAATTTTCTTACCATTTACATAGGCCTGACTCATTTCCATAAGAACATTACCACCTATGTAATTCTTTACTCCCTTCTTTTCAGAATTTACTATGAGAATGGCGTCACTCTGGAGAATGTGTTTGTAGTGAGATCTGATGTAATCATTTGCTTTTTTCACGGCAGCAGATTCGCCTGGTCGACCACTGAGCAGTCTTTCAACCTGATCACTCATCTTGCCGTGGGCGTACGCAATATAGTCAGGATGGATCCAGGCATCATACCCAAGCTTCTGCAATTTTTCTGTAGTCTCTACCATTTCTTTCATAAAATGATTACTGCCTAGAATATAAATTCGCATGTCTGTATTATACTATCTTTAACTCCCTAAACCACTCTAGCATCACAGCCTCAAGTCCCGGATTTTCTTTCCATTCTTCATCCGTCATATCTTTGCGCGCCCATTGTTCATTGCGCAAGATCAATTGTTTGATCTCATCTCTACTGAACCATCTCGCGGACTTGGTCTCTTCTTCACTACGTACAATTTCACCTAGAGTAGATGTTGAATATAGTCTCCAAAGATGCCATGTTCCACTTTCTCTCCGACATGGATTTTCTTTGCGTGCTTCCAAAAGTAATGTGAGGTCACCCGCATTCAAACCAACCTCTTCCTTGAGTTCTCTTTTTGCGGCATCTTCGAAACTGGGGTCACCATCTACATGGCCTGCCGGAACAGCAAAACCGTAGGGGAATTTTGCACGTTGAATAAGAAGCAGCTTATCATCTCTCCAGACAAATATCCCGACACTGGTATGATCACAAACTTTCGGCATTATTTCAAAAACTTAATTAATTCTTCTGGCGTATCCGCGTACCCGTCGAACAGAACATCTCGGCAAGATTCGGGATCTTTGTTCGAAAAGGCATAGATCCTTTTACCGAGGGCAACTGAAAAACCAATCTCCATACTGACACTGTAACCGCTGTAGCCATCTTTGTTGTAAATGAAAGTCACATCAGTCTTCCTAATCTTTTGGAAATGATCGTGAGTCAGTCCCATAGCCAAAAATCGCTTATCGTGTCCTTTGGCTTTTTCCAAGTCTCCGTAATTGTGAGTATAAAAATGAGGGACCAACGCAACAACCCCGAGCTTACGAAGCTTGGTGACAAACTTTTCTACTTCTGGGGCAAAGCGGTTACTGGCGCAAACGGTGATGGATTTCATTTGTTGATTATACTACAGATTTTATTGAAAATGAGTTCAAATAGACCTTACAACGGTCAGGAAAAAAAATGCACATGCAACAATAGTGACAAGACCAGCTGTCATAGCTTTTACCCCTGAAGTAGTCATAGATTATTTTTTCTTTGCTATTGCCTGAGCCACCCTCTTTTCTTTCACCAAATGGTCTATGAACTTGAGACAAATCATAGCGACTGCGGCTGCACATACCAAGATGAGGATGTTCATCATCTCATTACCACCATAATAACAAAATTATAAAAACGGCATGCGCTGGGTGATGTTTTACCATTGGGAGGGTGCGACACATCTTACCACAACTTTGCGGACAGGGGTGTGGAAAATCATTACACATTGTTTCAATAAAATGCCGCCTCTTTCGAGCGCGGCGAATGAAACTAGGAACTGAGTTGCGAAGATCACAGTGACGATGCGGTGATCAGCTGGAAAGCTTCGGGGAGCGTCTCTTTCCAAGATACCCTTGCTGGAGTTGACAGTTGAATTGATTGTGTATAATTAGACTCATAAATATGAACAATGTGAAACTCGGAAATAAAATCGTTGTGGTGGGCGTAAGTGCCTCCGGAAAATCTACATTTTCAAGAAACCTTGCAAAGAAGATCAATATTCCACTAACAATGGTGGACTCAATCATGTGGAAACCGGGTTGGCAGTATATCGGCGATAAAGCAACTGCCCAGAAACTAGATGAGACTAGTTTGAAAACAGAATGGATTATTGAAGGCTATATAACGAAAGAAGCTTGGTCGTTTGTTTTTGACCGGGCTGATTCAATAATTTACTTAGACTATTCTTCTATTGTATGTTCAATTCGATATATAAAAAGGTGGTGGAAGCACCGCGTGAACCCTCGAGCTGAACTTCCCGGTAGCCCCGAAAAGTTTAGTTTTAAATTTCTTAGATTGATATGGACAAAGGGTGAGACAATCTCACTAGACGAATTCCTTGGGGACAGCAAATATCAAAACAAGATACTCTATTTGAAATCGCACGGACAAGCGCGAGAATTTCTAAGAAAATTGTAGACCCGCGTGATTAACGTATCGCAACAGTTCTCACCATCCTTGCCGTCACAATAAGTCGCTGATCGTAGGTATCGAGACTCTCGATGAAATTACCATAACATGTAATGATCTTGAGGAGAGCATCACTCTGGTCATGAAAAACGTAGTTCGAAGGAAAAGAGTTCGTAGCGTACGCCACCGCACCGATGATCTCGTATGTATATCGTGTTCCGTCAGCAGAAGTGACATAGACCTTGTCACCGATCTTTACATTACGAAGACGCTTGAAAGGACCCGGGATGGTAGAACCATTGTCCACGTGACCGTCGAGAACTGTACTGCCGATCTGGCCCGGGAGAGTACCGTATTTGTACCAGCCAACCTGAGTGAAGTTTGGAGGAACATCGAGATTACCTTCATCGGTGACACCTACGTCGATAATTTCGCGATTGAGATTTATGGAAGGAATAGAGATCGTGCGAGGACGAGTATCCGTAACAAATACGGGCTTTGATACTGTAACAAAAACAGCCGCATCTGCCGTAAGGCTAGATCCGAGACCGATCATGCTGGATATGAACAAGACCGCTATTACGATCTTGAAGACACGGCGGTATATCATATGTAGCATTATATCATACATATCTAAATAACGCAAATATGGGACGGGAAATTCAAACCTATTACCCCTTCGACTACCCCTTTGAAATGCCCAGAAACCTTTGTTTTGCAGTGTATTTTTGTTGTGACTACATCATCTCAGGAATAATTCCCTTGCTATCCGACAACTGAATGGAGTTCAGAATATATTGATAATCTCCATGTATCTGATCTTTAGCTGACAGGTATGTTACAGATACCACTACAATATTGCCCTTATGAAGAAACACCGTGGTCTCGCCCTCATAGAGTCCGGACCATGCGTACGTGATAGCCGGTATACCATCCACGGTAGTCGTTGCATATGTACCATTTGGAAGTTTGAAATTTGAAACATTGTAATTCTTCACCCAACTATCGAGAGACTGCTTGTCTGTAGAATTATCTCTAATATCGATGGTAATGGTGGGCGGACCTTCCCCATCTTTCGGTAGAGGCAAATCTTTTTTATTGATAAGGACAATCTGGTGGTGTAAACGTTTTGTTGTGCCCACTTCTTTCTCAGTCAAACTGTAACTATCAGGGTAGGTAAAAGCAATACCATAAGGAGAGCTACTAAATGATGGGAGAGAAGTCGTGGGGGCGGCCGTCTGACTTGGCATTTCTCCAACGAAGGTTCTACCATCTGGAGTTGTGCATTGTTCTGGATAACTCTCCGAAATAGGATATCCGGCTCCGACACACTGGTCGTAGGAATCTATCTGCGCATACTTCGTCCCAGCACCCTGCGAATAAAGATAATACCCCATCGCCAGAGCGGCAATGGTCACGAAGACAGTAAAAATAGTATTCTTGTTCATGATATATGAGACACTGTTACCCTTAGACGATTTCTTTCAATCGATCCTTGAATCTAACATATATGAACGAGGCTGTGAGAGCAATGATGCCGAAGACAATGAATGAAATGATGCGATATAGTTCGCCCAGACTCCAGACATCAACCACCACTTTGAAGGCTGTAATGATGAAGAGGACGAGACCCATACGTCGTGCCGCCGCATGCCTCTTTGCGAAGCCAATGATGGTAAGCAACGCCGCATACAATGCCCAGAAGATGGATACAGTAGTGTTGGAGAGATTGCGAACTCGGAGATAATAGGCACTGCTTTGACCGGAAATCACTTGTTGGAGTTCGTAATATGCGATGATCTGTGTAGAGATGGCGTACAACGTAAGAATATTGGCGATAACAACAAAAGCAACAATGCCTCTTTTCTGAATCTCGGGAGTGATACTGCCATAACGGTGATAGACGAAGGCGATAGCGTACGCAACAGCTATGGCCATCACTTCCATGATAAATGGACCATTGAAGAAAGGTGCGTAAGCCACAGGTTTTGTATACGTGGATATATAGTAGAAGAGATCGAGGAGACCGATGATGTAGACGACCACTCCCATGACTTGAAATCCGCGACTCGATGAAGTCGAAGCGATGACGTAGAGGACGAGCGCTTCAATAAACCACCACGCAGCGATCCATGGGCCGGAGAACTCGATAGGGACAGCAGCGGTGAGGAATGCGACACCAAGCCCCGGCAAGAAAATATTGAGTGTGCGGTCTTCGGGATTTCCTTTGTAGGCTAGGAGTGCAATGACCATATAGAAGACTGCCACGAGCACTGCACCGATACTTACATAATGTTTGTATTCGGGCATAAGGAGGGTGTAGCACATGCCCGCAAAACTCAAGGCAGTAGCGCCCAAAACAAAGTAGTCGACTTCGGTGGCCTTGAGTTTATCAACCACTATGCGAATAACCGATGACCCTGTGAATATGAGGTATTGGACCAAAAGGAAGATGAGGGTCGGTATGAGCAATGCTTCGGTGTAGGATCTACCGTACCACCAACCAAAGTACATCCAGGTACCTACGAGTCCGACAATAACCAGATGAGGCCACTTTTTGTAGAGAAGGATAGCCAGAATACCGGCATTCAATATAGTGATGTAAGTAAAGACGACCCAAGGAGTAAGGTTCTGCGGTCCGATAAGGAATGGGCTCAAGAATCCACCGACGAATGCCACTACCGCAAGAGTCTTGGTGGCATTCATGATACTGAGAAGCGCACCTACAGCAGTCACTACGATCATGCCCATGAAAGCCATCATCGGATCGATGAGGTGGTAGTAACCATAGGCTGAATACATCGACAGGTAGAGTATGGCCATGCCTCCACCCATGAGAAGGTCGGAATAATTGAGATATTTTTTGCGGAGCCATTGACCGAGAACCATAACAACAATACCGATGAGAATCCCGATCATCACTCGGCCAGCTGGTCCTACCCAGTTGTTGTCAAAAGCGTATTTTAGGAAAAATGCCATACCAAGGACCACCGCCGCAATACCGATACGTCCGAGAACACGGCCCGATGTTTCTTCTTCGGAAATATCTACATGAGGAGATCCAACGATGACCGGAGATGGCGCAGGCGAAGTTACAGGGATGTTATTTTCTATCTCATACTGTGAACGGCCGTGCGGCACCGCGGAGGCAACTACAGATGAGGAGGCTGAGGCTGCAGATGCAAGGGGTACCACGTCTGCCTTTACTCCAGACTTGAATAACCGTTCCAATCTCCCGATCCTTCCATTTTGATAAATAATTATAAATACCAGAACAAGTGCAATAAGTATATACATAATGTCAAAAATTATACCACAAAAATAAATCCAGGTATCCCCACTGCTCTGGTATACTGGCCCTATGTGGACATTCATCAAATGGCTCATCATAATCTTCATCGTTGGAGGCGCTTTTGCCTATGGATTGATCCATCTACTAGTGCGTCCATCCAACGACCGATCCTGGTCAGAAGATCAGGCACTTTTGCCTTATGCTGATATAAGCGGTGACCAAATATTCATTCACAATATTCGCAACTTTACTTATGCCTCTACCACAAGTTACACCGCCCATTACTACGACAAGAAGTTCGACCTGAGTAAGCTCAAGAAAGTATATTACGTCGTCGAGCCATTCTCCGGATTTGCAGGGGCAGCTCACACCTTTCTCAGTTTCCAATTTGAAGGTTATCAGTTTGTTTCTATCTCCGTGGAAATCCGCAAAGAGAAGGGTGAGGCATTTTCGGCACTCAAAGGCCTTTTCAGTCAATACGAGCTTATGTATGTCATCGCTGACGAACGCGACGTTATCAAGTTGCGCGCGAACTATCGACACGACCAAGTATTCGTATACCCGGTCAAGACTACTACGGAAAAAGCCCGATCATTATTTTTAGATATGATCACTCGTGCCAATGGTCTCAAAGAAAAACCTGAATTCTACAATACACTGACCAATACCTGCACAACCAATATTGTGTCTCACGTCAACAAGATTTCGCCAAAGCGCGTCCCCTTCAGTCTCAAAGTTCTCTTCCCTGCACGTTCAGACGAACTGGCCTATGGGCTTGGACTGATAGATACCGATCTTTCCTTTGATGATGCGCGTATCAAATACAACATCAACGATAGGGCTCTCAAATACGCAGACGATCCGAATTTTTCGATAAAGATCAGGGAGCTTCCTCCGGCACGGTAACTTACGTTTAAACTTACAATGACGACAACGCTCTTTACTCCAGGAACCACGAATACTTTGGCCTGCTCCAACTTGTCACAAAAGACTCTTCATTGCCCACGAACGCCTTTCCCTGTTTCTCATCTCCGTCCAGGAAGTACACAAAATCAAATTCCCGAGTATCCTTCGCTCGCTCGTCGGCATATTTCTTGGCTATGATATTTGCTGAGACTATCCTCCGGCCGGCCGTCAGCTCTGACTCAAAAGTTAACCCACCTTTGTTGCTACTCGGTAGATATGCGTCATAGACGAGTTCGGAACATACGAGTTCGTCTCGGGTTTCGAAATCAAAATTGTAATCATACGGTTTGCCGAAATTCTCAAAAGCTCGAAGGAGGGCCTGCAGGGTATCTTTCTTGCTCAGCCTTGGACGCAGAACTGCAACATAATCTGCCCGTGCTGATTCTTCCAATGACTGTACTATAACCCCTGGAGCTTTCGCCTCGATCACAGCAAATGGATATGCATTTTTGTCTGTCTCAGTATATTCCTTCCACAATTTTGGATACTTATCCCGAAGCAGGTCTCTCAGATTTGAATAGCCATCTACAGGAAATACCTCCCTATAGTATTCCTCTAACTCCGATATAGTTCCTATATACAGTGCTGCATGCGCCCAAAATCCTGGTATACCCAGATTACTTGCATACCAGTTCCTCCGCTGGACCATAACATCTCCCGGCTGCATAACTTTTTTCATCACCTGTATTTGTCCTAGAGTAATAAGTTTCTGATGGCGTTTCGAGACATATACTTCACCCATGATATTGGCCACATTCTTTTGGACAGGAAACCATGTCCCATAGAGATTTTTTTCGAGGTCACGACTGCCTTTCTGAGCTGCATGAACCGTCGTATTAAATATATTTTTCATCAAATATGAATAACTTCGCACAGACTGCTCTCGAAGAAGCGAGTAACTTTCTGGAAGTTTGTTCTCGTCGTTAAAAATGTTGAGAGCAATGATATAGAGGCGACCCACATTGAGTCGAAGCATGGAGTCAGAGCTAAAGAAGCGATTGAGGACATCGTCGTAAGAGTTCTTACTATCGAAAACATGTGAATAGTCATTCAGGACTTTTACGATATTTTCATTATTGCCAATCCGTACAATAAGCTTGTGAAAAAGCTCAAACTTTTTCACGTAGAGGGAGTATGCGATCATGAAAGACTCGGAGTGGTCGCGTTTGGAAGTAAAGATACTTATCTGGTTGAAGTAACGGTGGGTATCAGTGATCTTTTCACTTTCGATTGCAACCGACAAAAAGAGATTCCACATTCGCGCAAGATCCCGCTTCTCGTCCACATTGAGTTCCTTTTTGCTCAAAAGCGGGCTAGCGAGCAACTCATCACCTACAAGCTCGAGGTTGTCCATGATCACCGCCGCAGACTCGAGGTCTTCTTCGATCATCCTTGATCGTTCAACCCTCGTCATGCCCTTGAATGGATATTGATCCGTAGGGGTCAAAGTTAAAAAGATATGACCAAGAATACCGAGCAAAATTATAGACACAATCCATACTTTGTATTTTACAACAAAAGCCTTAGTCGCGGCAAAGATATGGGACCGGGCAACTTTTTTATGTCGGAACAACAAGGCTCTGACGAGTAACATAATAGTGGCGACAAGAAATGGAAGAGAGATGTACAGGTGGTATGGATACATGATGCGAAATCCGATGATAAGGAGAGTTGCAAAGAAACACACAAAAGAAAGAGCGAGGTATGTCAGTACCCTTTTCTTATTCTTTGCATAATAATCACGGAGCTTACGTAGCTCGTGCCGATGTGTTTCTCTCATGTAACTGCCTTAATACTATCATATGAGCCGTCCGTCTCATCCACCTATTATTACTCAGTAGCCCTCACTCAGTAGCAATCGGGACATCTTCCAGATCTACTCTGCAGGGGCTTCAGGTTCTTTGGCAAGCGGTGTCAGCAAAAAAGTAACCTCGTACTGATCTGGACTAACTTGAACCGTTGAAATTTTACCGGGAGTTATACTTCTGATTGCAAGGCTTTCCCCAATCTTCAAGGTAACTTCCTCAGGTCCACGGATGCGACTATCGGGAATCTCTGTAGGAGTTGGCGGATTGCGCCGCTCGTGCATCACATCAGCGACCGACTTGAGGGCAACGGCGATAATTAACAAAGCAATAATAAGCAATATTGATCCTATATTTTTTTTCATAAAAATATTTTACCACATGACCTAGAAATTACTGAGTAGTGGAATCTAACTTGGTGTAATACTACACTTACCGGCAGCAGATGCTCTACATCACGCAGTCCGTAAACAACGTAAACTCTGGAACCCGTTTCAAAAGTTGCACAGGATTGTCTTCGGCAGGTACTTCTTTATTCAAATTTCTAAGAATAGGCCACTTATTTTCCCCTACTGCAAAAGCAACCGCTTCATCGAGCATATCTATAACTACTGGGGTTACAGTGACACGCTCATACTGAGCGGCTTGGTAGGATGCAGCATACTCACTAGAACCAAGGGGTGGTGTACCGGGCAACATCCCCGCAGTATGACCATCGGCACCCACACCAAAGAACCCCAGAACATAATCCGCCTCGGCAATATATTTCTTCAAATTCTCAGCGTATTTATCTGTAGTGGTTTGTCTGTCATCACCAACAAGGAGAGGGACGAGACGAGCACCAGGCAAAGCAAAACCTTCTTTCTCCATCTGGAACCAATTGGAATCGGCGTGACCTACCGGACCAAAACGCTCATCGCCCGGCATCACCGTAAGATTTTCATGAGGATGTGTGACTATCATTTTTGCCGCAAGAGACGTTGCCACAATGGATGAGCCTCCAGGTACAATCCAGAGGACTTTCTTACCTGACTCAAGCTTGCTGATTATTTTCTTTGCAATAAACTCGGCGACTACCTGGGGATCTGTTGTGTTGATCGTATTCATAATGAAGGCTGAAATGTTTTATTAAATGTAACTACACGCTGTTTTACCTCTTGTATTTTTTTATTATCTACCACCACCTCAAGCGCCAATCCCCTACTGGTATCTTCGGAAAAGTTTTGGTCAAATACAAAATTTCCCAAGCTATATGCGATGTATCCGTAAATCAATTACCTCGGGGCAGAGCCCCGAGGTATGTCTCGAGGTCTGGCCTGAGTGGTGAATAATGGGAGCTGGTGCAGGTGCTCCATCGTCTTTCCTTGGTTGGTGACATATCGTTCGACCGTCTTCCAGTCTCCCCG